>NZ_JBSGFQ010000113.1:0-41841 GCF_053603495.1 Nonomuraea sp. NPDC004186
GCGCCCGCGGCGCCCCCCCCCGGGCGGCGCACCCCCCCGCCCGGCCCCCCCCCTCTTCCCCCCCGCCGGGGCGGAGTGCGGGGGCCACCGTCTCCCCCCCCCCCCCCCACGGCCTGTTCTGGCCGTACGCGCTCGCGTGGGCGTTCTTCTGCGCGGCGGCGTGGGCTGTGCGCGGGCTGCCGACGCGCCAGGCGATGTGCCTGGTGATCGTCGGAGGGATCGCCGTGACCGCCACCGGCCTCCTCGCTCCGCCCGCCACCAGCACCGACTCCTACCGCTACGCCTGGGACGGACGGGTGCAGGCCGCGGGCATCTCGCCCTACGATCACGCCCCGGCCGATGCGGCGCTGGCGCCGCTGCGCGACCTCTGGCTCTTCCCCCGCGGCGCCGGCTGCGAAGGGCCCGATCGTTACCCGATCCACTCCGGAGACCCGGTCATGTCGTGCACGCGGATCAACCGCCCCGGCGTGCACACGATCTATCCGCCCCTCGCGGAGGCGTACTTCCTCCTGGTACACGGACTCTCGCCCGAAGGGGCACGGCACAAGCCGCTGCAGATCGGCGGTGCGCTCCTGGCGTTCGCGACCTCGGCAGTGCTGCTGATCACGCTCAGCCGCCGAGCCGGCACCCGGGCCAACGCTCCGGCGTACACCGCCTGCTACGCGTGGTGTCCCGCCGTCCCGCTCGAACTGGTGAACAACGCCCACGTCGACGCGCTCGGCGTCCTGCTCGCCGTCATCGCCCTGACCAAGGTGAACAGGCACAGGGTCCTCGGCGGAACGCTGCTCGGCGCGGCGACCGCCGCCAAGCTGCTGCCCGCCGTCACCGTCCCCGGAGCGCTCTCCGGGGTCCTCGCGACCGGCGGAAAGACGCCGGCGCGCCGGATGCTCGACATCCTGGCCGTCCTCGGCCCCGCCGCTCTCGTCGTGGCGCTCGCCTACCTGCCGTACGTGCTCGCCTCGCGCGGCTCGGTACTCGGATACTTCTTCGGTTACTTGACCGAGGAGGGTTACGACGACGCCGGCAGCAGGGACCGGTACGCGTTGCTGAGACTGGTCCTCCCCGACTCGTGGGCGTTCCCCGCGGCCCTCGCCATCCTCGGGATCGCGATCTTCCACGTGCTCCGCCACGGTGACGCGGACCGGCCGTGGCAGGGCGCCCTGCTGGTGACCGGGGTGGGGTTCCTCGTGTTCACGCCCGGCTATTCCTGGTACGCCGTACTGGTCGTCGCGCTGGTCGCCCTCGACGGCCGGTGGGAGTGGCTCGGCGTCCCGCTGGCGAGCGGCGCGGCGTACATGAGCACTGGCTCCGGGACCATCGCCTACGCCCTCGCCGCGCTGGCGGTGGCCGCCGGGCTTGTCGCACGCGCGATCCGTCCCTCACCCGGCAGCGCGTACGGCGCCCCGAGATTGCGAAGAGCGGCGGGACATTGCCGAATGGGTGCCGGGGCGTGGCTTTGGAAGGACCGTTTCCGGTAAGGAGACCGAACAGCCGACATGGGGATTTCGGGGGGATCGGTGCCGGATGCGTCGCGGGGGCGCGATCGTGAGGTCAAGCCCGACAAGAAGGGCGGCCGCCTGGCCGCGCGCCTCAGGGGGTGGAGCGGGCCGCCCGGGCCGTTCCGGCCGGAGTTCTGGCGCAGCCCGCTCCGCGGTCCCTGGCTGACCTCGGTGCTCGGACTGATCCTGCTGGCCGGGATCACCCTCGTCGCGATCACCGGGCTGGTGTCGTACGCCGCCTACGAGCCTCGCCTGCCGGGCAACGACACCACCCCCGGCAGGGGTCTGCTGGGCTTCTATCTGTTCGACTGGCCCACGGACCCGGTCTGGTTGTACCGGGTCACCCAGGGCGCGCACGTCGTCGGCGGGCTGACACTGGTGCCGATCCTGCTGGCCAAGCTCTGGTCGGTCATCCCCAAGCTGTTCTCCTGGCCGCCCGCCCGTTCCGTGGCGGAGGCCGTCGAGCGGGCCAGCCTGCTGCTCCTGGTCGGCGGCGCGGTATTCCAGTTCGTGACCGGGATCCTCAACATCCAGCTCTTCTACGTCTTCCCGTTCTCCTTCTACCCGGCCCACTTCTATGGCGCATGGATCTTCCTGGCCGCCTTCGTCGTCCACGTCGTCATCAAGCTGCCCCGCGTCATCCACACCCTGCGGACGTACGGCCTGCGCGACTACCTGCGCCTCCCTGTGGCGGACACCCGCCCGGAGCCGCCGGACCCCGATGGCCTGGTCGCCGTTGACCCGGCGCCCCCCACGATGTCCAGGCGCGGCCTGCTGGCCTTCGCCGGCGGCGGCTCGCTGGTCATGTTCGGCCTGTCCGTCGGCCAGTGCGTCGACGGGCCGTTGCGCCGTACCGCGCTGCTCGCTCCCCATGGCCGCCTCTACGGGACGGGCCCCAACGACTTCCAGGTCAACAAGACAGCGGCGAGCCTCGGCGTCACAGCAGCCCGGACCGGCGATTCCTGGCGGCTGGCACTCGTCGGGCCACACCGGACGGAACTCTCCCGCGCGGACCTGCTGGCGATGCCTCTGCACACCTACGCCTTGCCGATCGCCTGCGTGGAAGGCTGGTCGACCGTCCAGACCTGGACCGGCGTACGGCTGGCCGATCTCGCCCGCCTCGCCGGCATCCGGGCCGGCTCGACAGGCGTCACCGCCAGGTCGCTGCAACGTGGGGGCTATTTCGGTCAGGCCTCGCTCAGCGCCGCGCAGGTCGCCGACCCGCGCTCGCTGCTGGCGCTGCGGGTCAACGGCGCCGACCTGTCCCTCGACCACGGATACCCGGCGCGGGTCATCGTCCCCAACGCTCCCGGCGTGCACAACACGAAGTGGGTGCGCGAGCTCGACTTCACCCAAGGGCGATCTTGAACGGCCGCAGCCGGTGGGCAAGGACCTACGGCGCCCCTTCGTGGCACCTGCTCGTACTCGCCCTCTGTTTTCTGGTCGCCGGTTACGCCGTCACCCGGGTGGTCGACGTGGGGATCTGGCCGGGCTTTCTGGTGTGGTTCGTGGGGGCCGTCATCCTCCACGACTTGGTGCTGTTCCCTCTTTACTCCGCCGCCGACCTCGCCGCCCGGTCCGCCACCGCCCGTACCCGTCGCCGTCGTCGTACGGCTGCTCGGCCTCGGCCGACGGGGCGGCGGCCGGCTCCGATCAACCACCTGCGCGTGCCGACCGCGTTCTCGGGTCTGCTGCTGCTGGTGTGGTCCCCACTCATCCTGCGCGGTGCCGAGCCCAACTACCGGGCGGCGGTCGGTTTGAGCACCATCCCTTACCTCAACCGATGGATTCTGGTCACCCTGGTGCTCTTCGCCGCCTCAGCACTGCTCTACATGCTGCGACGCCTGGCCGCGGGGCGGGCCGGCCGTTGAGCGCCCGGCCGATCGGCGACTACGCGATGTTGTCGGACTGCCGGTCCGCCGCGCTGGTCACGTCCGACGGCTCCGTCGACTGGCTGTGCCTGCCGCGTTTCGACAGCCCGGCGATTCTCGCCCGGCTGCTGGACGAAGAGGCCGGCTTCTGGGCGATCCGGCCGGCATGTCCGGCCGAGGTGACCCGTCGGTACGTCGAGGACACCCTTGTGCTGGAGACCACGTTCCGGACGCGCGACGGCACTTTGGTGCTCCTGGACGCTCTCGCGCTGGGCCGTGGCGAACGTGGGCACGCGCTGGGCACGTCATCCCCTGGCGTGCTCCTTCGCCGGCTCGCCTGCACCGAAGGGCGGGTGTCCGTGGAGATCGTGTATGCGCCCCGGCCCGAGTTCGGGCTCGTCCGCCCGCTGATGCAACCGGTCCGCGGCGGCCTGATCGCCCGTGGAGGCGCCGACGTGCTCACCCTGTCCAGCCCGGTGGAGTTCCGGACCGGCGGCTCGGTCGCGGACGCCGCTCTCACCCTGCGCGCGGGACAGAACGTCGGCCTGGCCCTGCAGGCCGGCCGGGCCTGGGCGCCCGACCCGCCGCGCCGTACCTCCTGGGCCGTCGCGCGCCGGATCCGCGACACCGTCGCGGGATGGCGCTCCTGGTCACGCGGGCACGCCGACTACGAGGGACCCTGGCGCCGGCAGGTCAACCACGGCGGCCGGGTTCTGCGCGCGATGACCTACGCCCCGACGGGGGCCATGGTGGCCGCGGCCACCACCTCCCTGCCGGAAAGCATCGGCGGGGAGCGTAACTGGGACTACCGCTACACATGGGTCCGCGATGCCAGCTTCACCCTCCACGCCCTGAACACGGCCACCTGCGAGGAGGAGGAAACCGCCTTCTTCACCTTCCTGTCCCGCGCATGCGCGACCCAGGTCGACGCGGACCCGGACCTGCAGATCATGTACGGCATCGGCGGCGAGCGCGACCTGAGCGAACGGCGGCTACCGCATCTGCGGGGGTGGCGGGACAGCGCCCCCGTACGGGTCGGCAACGACGCCTGGCGCCAGCGTCAGCTCGACGTGTACGGCGAACTGCTCGACGCCGCCCACCAGACCTATCGGGACATCGGCCCGTTCGACCCCCTCACCCGCTCGCTGCTGATCGGAGTGGCCGAGACCGCCGCGCGCCGCTGGCAGGAGCCGGATCAGAGCCTGTGGGAGGTCCGTGGTCCCAGCCGGCACTTCACGCACTCCAAGCTGATGTGCTGGGTTGGACTGGACAGGGCGATCACCCTGGCCCCGGTGCTGGGGGCCGCCTCCCGGGTCGCCGACTGGACGCGCGTCCGAGACGAGATCCACGCCGCGATCCTGACCCACGGATGGAACGAGCAGGCGGGTGCTTTCACCCAGACGTTCGGCGACACCCAGGTCGACGCCGCCACCCTGATGATGCCCCTGGTCGGATTCCTGCCGCCGGACGACCCGAGAATCCGCTCCACCGTGCAGGCCGTCGCCACCCGGCTGACCGACGCGAGCGGGCTGGTGTACCGCTACCGTTCCGCCGACGGGCTGGCCGGCCGGGAGGGCCCGTTCCTGCTGTGCACCTTCTGGCTCGCTCACGCGCTGGCCCTCACCGGTCAGGACGCCGAGGCCAGGCGGGCGTTCGAGACCGCCGCCTCCTGCGCCAACGATGTCGGCCTGCTCAGCGAAGAGATGGACCCCACCACAGGAGAGGCGATCGGCAACTACCCTCAGGCCCTCAGCCACATCGGCCTGATCAACGCCGCCCGCGCCATCGGGGACGCCCGGCGTTGAGGTCTCCCGGCACCTCATCGAAACGGTCACGCTCAACGGGCATGACTGTCACGGTAGGGAGACCAAGCGTGATGCCCTCCACCATCCGGGAGCGAACAAGGCCGTGGTGGTGATAATTCGTTGAGCAAAGATCGCTAAGCGGCGCGAAAATTTCTGGAAGTGAACGCCAGCAACCCGACCGATACAAGCAGGACCCCGTTCGCGGTGCTCGCAATTACCGGTCCCGCGATCTCTCCCAACACCCCATCGCCATCTTGCTGGCCGGCCGGGAACTGCACCTTGGAACATGGCATGTGAGGGGTGTGACAGCCGCGGCCCTGCTCGCGTTGTACCAGCAGTTCCTCATCCGCCGGCGCGGTCGTACGGAATGTTTGAAAGCGTTTGCGAACAACAACTACGTCGGCATGGTGATCTTCGTCGGTATCGCGCTCGAGTACCTTTTCCGGAGCTGACGGCGGAAGCGTCGTCCTTAACCTCGGCTATTCGTGCGCCCTGTCCGGTGCCAGAACTCCAGGCTTGGCTTGTGCTGTTTCGAACAGGCCGGACCGGGCCGATCGGGCGGTGCCGGCTGCACTGTCGAGGCTGTTACCCGCTCGCCTTCGACTGCATCGCATCGTGGCGCCCGGCACGCTGCTTGCCAGGCGTCGCAGGCTGGTCAAGACGCCCAGCGGGCATCGGACAGGTCCGATCAATCCACACATCTCGGGCCACGACGAAAGCGGGACGAACGACGATAAATCATCATCAGATGCCCACTTACAGCCAGTCGTGTTCGCGTGCGTACCGCGCCGCCTCGTGGCGGGTCCGGGTCTGGGTTTTCTGCATCGCGTTCGAGAGATAGTTGCGCACCGTGCCCTCCGCCAGATGGAGTTGGGCGGCGATGTCGGCGGCCGAGTAGCCTTCGCCGGTCGCCCGCAGCACGTCGATCTCGCGGTCGGTGAGCGGGCAGTCGTCGACGAGGGCGAGGGCGGAGACATCCGGGTCGATCCATCGCTTGCCCTCGTGCAGGGTCTTGATGACCGAAACGATGTGCGCCGGTTCCGCGGACTTGCTGACGAAGCCCTGGACGCCGAGCTTGAGCGCCTTGCGGAGCACGCCGGGCCTGGCATGGCGGGTCAGCATGAGGACCATTTGGTCTGGCCGCGCCTGACGGATCTCCGTGACGGCGCCGAGCCCGTCCACACCGGGCATCTCCAGATCGATGACGAGCACGTCGGGCCGGTGCAGCAGTGTGGCCTGTACCGCCGCCTCGCCGTCTCCCGATTCGGCGAGCACGGTGATCTCGCCCTCGAGCGGGAGCAATGACGCCAGCGCCTTGCGGAGGAGGGCTTCGTCGTCGGCGAGTACCACGGTGGTCATTGGTTCTCCTGTGCTTCGGAACGTCGGTGCGGGAATGCCGCGGTCGTCAGGAAGCGCCCGTCTTTCTGTTCCTTCGTCAGCTCGGTTCCGTTGGCCATCCCTCGTTCCCTGAGGGTAGCGAGGCCCCGGAGGGCGGGAAGCGGAGCCTCCTGCGGGCCGTCGTCGATGACGGCGATGCCCGGCTGGGGGCCGTACCTGCTCGGTCTGCACGTGCCGCAGGATGTTGGTGGTCGTCTCCCGGAGGACCTGGCCGGGCAGTTCGCCTGCGTGTGGGGCGACCTCGGCCTTTCGGTCGACGCGTACGCGGATCTCCCGGAGCTCCTCCTCGGCCCGTTCGGCGTCGGCGCGCACCAGCTTCCGGGCCGGCGCGGTCGGCTTCACCACGTGTGGCCCTGGATGTCGTGAAGATTGCCGGCGAACCGCATGCGCTCAGCGCGTTCATGCATCACGGGTGGCTCTCCACCGGGCGGGCTCATGGGTCCTCAGCCGGGTGCTGTGTGCCGGGGATGAGCGGTCATGTCGGCCGTCGGCAGAATGCGCAGGGGTCTGGTGTCCATGTGTGGGCTCTCCGGGATCGAACGGCAGAGTCCGCCAGTATTCTTCCCGTCCCATGGCGGCACCAGTGACACCACGTCATGCGTTCACGCCAAGGATGTCATGGCGAGGTCATGACATGGTCGCACTGGGAGATACGTGCGGCGATGGCTGAGATCGACGGTATGTCCTCGACACCAGTCATCGACGTCGACCGTCTGAACCTCACCTACGGCGACTTCCGCGCCGTGCGGGATCTGTCCTTCCAGGTGCGGCGCGGGGAGTTCTACGCTCTGCTCGGCACGAACGGGGCGGGGAAGACCTCAACCCTGGAGACCATCGAAGGCCACCGCACGCCCACCTCGGGCACCGTACGGGTCTTCGGGCAGAGCCCGCGCGACCGGCGGGCGGTGCGGCCCCGGATGGGCATCATGCTGCAGGAGAGCGGATTCTCGCCGGATCTGACGGTGCGGGAATCGCTCCGGCTGATCGGAAACCTCACCCAGCGCATCGACACGGTCGAACGCGTGCTCGGCATCGTCGACCTCGCCCGCAAGGCCGGCACCAAGGTGTCCCAGCTCTCCGGCGACGAGAAGCGGCGTCTGGACTTCGCCACCGCCGTGTACGGAGCGCCTGAGCTGATCTTCCTGGACGAGCCCACCACCGGCTTGGACATCCAATCCCGGGACGACCTGTGGGACGCGGTGGACCGGCTGCGCGAAGACGGATCCACCATCGTTCTCACCACGCACTACCTGGAAGAGGCTCAGCAGCGTGCCGACCGCATCGGGCTCATGCACAAAGGCACTTTCCACCGGGAAGGGACCGTCTCCGAACTGACGCGTACCCTGCCCGCCGCCATCCGCTTCTCCCTGCCGGCCCCCGCACCCGCTCTACCCCTGCAGGCCACGCGCGAGGGTGACGGGAAGTACCTCATCGAGACCTTCGGCCTGCAGAAGGACCTGCACACCCTGCTCCGCTGGGCTCAGGACCACGCGGTGGAGCTGCGGGACCTCCAGGCCGGGCCGACCCGGCTCGACGACGTCTTCCGCGCGCTCGGCAGCGACCGGCCCACTCCCTGAATTTCCAAGAAAAGGACCTTCGCCATGCTCTCGATCGCTCTCAGCGAGCTGGTTCAGATCTTCCGGAACCGGCTGGTTCTGGTCACCTGCCTCGTCATGCCCGTGGCGGTCAGCGCGTTCTTCATCTCCCGGCACGAGGTGTTCGCGGCTCTGGGCAGTCTCGGATACATCGCGGCGGTGGTGCTGTTCACGGTGGCGGCGTTCACGCTCTACACCACCACGGTGACCACGCTGGCCTCGCGCCGGCAGAACCTCTTCCTCAAGCGGCTGCGCTCCACCGCGGCGGGCGACACCGGCATCCTCTTGGGGCTGCTGCTCCCGGTCACCGCCATCTCGCTGGTCCAGGCCGCCGTGATCATGACCGTGCTGGGCGCGGTCACGGGCGCGCCGGACAACGTACTTCTCCTGGCGGCGGCCGTCGTCGCGACGATGATCATGATGTTGGGGCTGGCACTGGCCACCGCTGGAGTGACGAAATCCCCGGAGCACGCGCAGGTGACCACGCTGCCCATCGCCATCGGCACCATCGTCGTGGCCAGTTGGGTGGGGATCGCCGGCACCGAGGATCTCACGCTGCTCAAGCGGCTGCTTCCCGGCGGCTCGGCCGCCGAACTGGTCGTCAACGCCTGGAACGGCGGCGTACCGATCGCTGACTCGCTGATTCTGCTGGCACCCACGCTGAGCTGGGTCGTCGTCGCCGTCGCGCTGGCTTCCCGGAGCTTCCGCTGGGAGCCGCGCCGATGACGTCCGGGTTCGTCCATACACAGTGCCGTTCGTCATGTTATGAGGAGGAACGGGATCGCGAGCCCGGCGGGAAGACGATCGAGGTCGCGGTCTCGCGCCGGCACCAGCCCGGACAAGCGCCGCGGCGTGCTGCTGACCGACAGCGGCGGGGCTGGGCCGGCCTTCCCGGCCATCCTGCGGGATCTGGGGCTGCCGCGGAGCGTGCTGGACAGCTATGACGTGATCGGGATGGACCCGCGGGGTGTCGGCCACAGCACCCCGGTGACCTGTGGTCTGAAGCCGGAGCAGCCGGCTCTCCGGCCGCCCCTCGCGTGGTCGGCCAAGGTCCGCGAGCGTGCGAAGGAGCTCGAGAACGGCAGCTGGGGCGCCGCGGCCGTGAACACCGCAGTGACGCGCACCGCCGCGGCGAGTGCTGCCGCCAGTGTCGCCGTGATCACGGCGGTCACCTGAGTTCCACGCGATGCCGAACGGCGGCGCCGCACCCGATGCGGTCTCGCGGTGACGTCATGACGCGGTGTCACTGGTGCCGCCGTGGAGCAGGAAGAATACTGGGCAGACGCTGCTGTTCGACCCCGGAGAGCCCTCATGTCAGACCAGCGCGCCCGGCGTGGACGGCCACGGTCTTACGGCGTGAACGGACTGGCCTCGACGGTGTCGAAGAGAGGGACGATGCTCGGGTCGTCCTGGCGGCCGGGCTCGACGGACCGGCCGCAGCCCCTGGCGTCACCGAAGTGAGCACCGAAGTAAGCACTGCAGCGGGACACGGTCCGCGTGAAGCCGCCTGTCCCGATCACTCCACGTTCGCGAGCTCGCTCTCGAAGCGCCTGCGCAGCGCGTCCTTCTCGGGCTCCGGCAGCCAGCACGCCTCCACCCCGGCCAGCGCCATCGCCCGCAACCGCTCATCCGGTACGGCGAGCTGCTCGGAGAGGATCCGATACTCGTTCGCCAGCGACGTCGGGAACATCCCCGGGTCGTCGGAAGCGGGGATGACGTTGAGCCCGGCCTCCAGCATCGCCGCGATCGACGCCCGCCGCCACGGCCGCCACGAGCGCCGCGACGTGGTCGAGATGACGGTGAACGGGATCTGCTCGTCCCGCACCCTGGCGACGACCTCGTCGTCCTCGAGCACGAAGTAGCCGTGGTCGATCCGGTCGCAGCCGAGCACGTCGAGGCAGGTGACCGTGTTGACGGCGACGGGCGCGTGCTCGGAGGAGTGCGCCGTACGGCGCAGCCCGGCCGCACCGGCGAGCCGGAAGGCGGCCTCGAACCGTTCCGGCGGCCCGGCGGTCTCCAGGTTGTCCAGCCCGATCCCCGCCACGTAGTCGTGCGGGTTGTCCACGACCGTGCGCACCCAGGAGAGCGCCTCGTCTCCCGACCTGCTCCGGTCGACGGCCGCGATGAGCCGGCCCGACATGCCGAAGTCGCGTTCGGCCATCCTGATGCCCTCGGCGTACGCCTCGACCACCGTGGCGTAGCCGAGCTTCTCCTGATGCTCGGTCAACGCGTCGAAGGAGACCTCGAGATGCCTGGTCGCGCTGGTCCGGTGGGCGTCCTCGAACGCCTCGTAGGTGATCCTGGTGAGATCGTCGGCGTCGCGCAGGACCTGCAGAACCCACGAGGACACCTGGAACAGCGAGTAGGAGACCTCGGGCTCGTCCGCGCTCCTGCCCTGCGGGACCGGGATCCGGGTGTCCAGGTAGAGCGCGGGGTCCGGCGGCAGCGAGTTCACGTCCGCGTAGATCCGCCCAGGCGTGTCGGGCAGGTCGAGCCCCTCCCGCCGGGCCAGCTCGGCGAACGTCGAGGCGCGTACGGTGCCGATGAGGTGGCAGTGCAGATCGACCTTGGGCATCAGGTCAAGGTTCACTTGCCGGCCACCTCGCGGGTGAAGCGGTCGACCCAGGTGGTGCGGGTGTCGACGAGCTGGGCGGGGTCGAGGGTCTTGAACCCGGCGGCCACCGGGTCCTTCGCCGCCTCGCCCGTCACCTTGGCGATGTCGGCCGGGATCTCGGCCTTCGGGTTCGTGGGCAGGTCACCGGCGGCCTTCGCCATGGCGCTCTGCGCCTCGGCCGACAGCATGTAGTCGATGAACTTCGCCGCTCCCTGCGCGTTGCGCGCGCCCTTGGGGATCATCGCCCGGTTGGTGGCCATGTAGCGGCCCTTGTCGGGCGCCGTCCAGGCGATCGGCTCGCCCGAGGTGACGAGCTTGGTGGCGAAGCCGCTCAGCGCGTCGGCGGCGATGATCTCGCCCTGGGTCAGCAGGTTCGTGACCTCGGTCGAGGAGGTGTAGAACTGCAGGACGTTCGGCGCCCAGCCGGACAGGGTCTTCAGCGAGGTGTCGATGTCGTAGGGGCCCTTGCCGTACGACTCGCCAACCCCCGAAATCATGAGTTGTCCGGCGGTCACCGAAATATCGGGAAGCGCGACCTTTCCCTTGTTCGCCGCGTTCGCGAACAGCTCCCAGTCGGCGGCCTGCTTCTGGCTGAGCTTGCCGGTGTTGTAGATGATCCCGTTGAGCTGGTGCGTGTAGGCCGGCCCCTCGTAGGAGCCCTCGGTCGCGAACGGCGCGAGCTGCTTCATGTTGGGCACGTCGACCTTCTGGAAGAGGCCGTCCTTCTGCCCGAGCGCGGCGAAGTAGTCGGAGATCAGCACCACGTCCGCCTCCGGCTCGCCCTTGGCGAGCTTCAGCTTCGAGAGCCGGTCGGAGTTGGACCCGGTGTCCAGCTCGACCTTGATCCCGGTTTGCTTGCTGAACGGAGCGACGACCGCCTGCTCGAACTCCTTCACACCGAAGGGGAAGGTGCTGACGACGATGGTGTTCTGATCGGCCTGCTTCTCGGCGGAGCCGGAGCCGGAACATCCGGCTGCGGCGAGCACCGTCAGAGCAGCGGCCAGTACGGCGCGGCGCGTGGGCATGGGGTCGTTCCTTCTTTCAGCGGGGGAGTGGAACCAGATGGTCGTCGGGCGCGATCACCGTGACGCCCGATCCGGGCGTCAGGGCAGCGCCGCTGCGTACGTCGGCGAGCAGCCTGACGGTCGCGCCCGACGGGTCGACCACGTCGAGCGAGACCAGGAGGTCGACGCCGCGGAAGGCCACGTCGACCACCGTGCCGTCGAGGCCGTGACCAAGGCCGGCGCCCTTCTCCGCGATGCGCAGATGCTCGGGCCGGATGGTCAGCGGCGTGCCGTCGGCCGCGGTGAGGAAGTTCTCGTAGCCGAGGAACTCGGCCACGAAACGGTCGGTGGGACGGGGGAAGACCTGCTGGGGAGTGCCCTGCTGCACGATCCTGCCCTCGTTCATGATGACCATCTCGTCGGACATCTCCAGCGCCTCGTCCTGGTCGTGGGTGACGAGGATGACGGTCAGCTTCGTCTCCGCCTGGATGCGCCTGATCTCGGCCCGCATCTGGACGCGCAGGCGGGCGTCGAGGTTGGACAGCGGCTCGTCGAGCAGCAGGAGCTTGGGCCTGATCGCGATCGCCCTGGCCAGCGCCACCCGCTGCTGCTGCCCGCCGGAGAGCTTCTTCGGCTTGCGGTCGGCCAGGTGCGCGAGCCCGACGAGGTCGAGCGTCTCCATGACCCGCGTACGTCTCTCCGCGGCCGGCACCTTGCGCAGCCTGAGCCCGTACCCGACGTTGTCGGCCACCGTCATGTGCGGGAACAGCGCGTACGACTGGAAGACCATCCCGAGATCGCGCTTCTCCGGCGGCGTGCGCGTGCTGTCGACCCCGTCGATGCGGATCGTCCCCGACGTCGGTGCGGAGTAGCCCGCGATCATCCTGAGCGTGGTGGTCTTGCCGCAGCCGCTCGGGCCCAGCAGCGTCGTCAGCCTCCCCGCCGGCACGGCGAGGTCGATCTCGTCTACGGCGGTGAAGGAGCCGAACCTCTGGGTGACTTTGATCAGCTCGGCGGCGGCGGTCATTGGTTGATCCCTCCGAAGATCTTGGCGAATCCGACCGTGCGCTCGGCGATCACCGCGATGACCACGGTGGCGGCCAGGATGAGGGTGGAGGCGGCGGCCACCATCGGGTCGTACGACTGCTGTACGTAGTCGAGCATCGTCACCGGCAGCGTCCGGAAGTCGCGTCCCTGCAGCAGCAGCGACAACGGCACGTTGTTGAACGACGTCACCATGCTGAGCAGCCCGGCGGAGAAGATGCCCGGACGCAGGACGGGCAACGTCACGTTGAAGAACGCGCGCAGCGGCGAGGCGCCGAGACCCCGGGCGGCCTCCTCCAGCGCGGGGTCGGCCAGCGCGAGCGAGGCGCCGGTCACGCGCACCGCGTACGGCAGCATCAGCGCCGTGTGCCCGACCAGCAGGGTGCTGAAGTTGTCCAGGTCCAGGCCGACCATCAACTGCTGGAACAGCGCGAGGCCGACGACCAGCTCCGGGACGATGAGCGGCGACAGGAACAACCCCTCGACCAGGCCCTTGCCGGGCAGCTTGCCACGGTGGACGGCCAGCGTCACGGGCACGCCGAGCACCAGCGCGAGCGCGGTGGCGAGCACGGCGAGCTCCAGGCTGGAGAGCGCGGCCTCGATGAACGGCTCGTAGCCGAGCGCCTCGTCGAACCAGCGCAGCGAGATCCCGTCGGGCGGGAACCTCAGGGTGCTTCCGGCGGTGAAGGCGGTGGCGACGACGAAGATGATCGGCACGATCATGATGACGTAGCCGATGACCGCGAGCGCCGCCGTGATCGGCCGCTTCATGAGGTGGCCCCCTTCCGCCCGATCAGCGAGGACAGCCCGGAGACCAGGAAGACCAGGACCGTCATGATGAGCGCCGTCGCCGAGGCGGAGGCCCAGTCGACCGTGGTGCTCGCGTAGTTGAACAGCTGCGTGGACAGCATCCGCTGGCTGGACCCGCCGAGCAGGTAGGGCGTGGTGTACGCGGTGACGGACCCGGCGAAGACCAGGGTGGCGGCCACCACGATGCCCGGCATGGTCAGCGGGATGACGACGTTCCACATCGTCCGGCTCCGGCTCGCGCCGAGCCCGCGCGAGGCGTCGTCCAGGCCGGGATCGACCTGCGCGACGGCCGAGTAGCAGGAGATGATCGCCAGCGGCAGGAACAGCTGGGTGAGGCCGAGGACGATCGCCAGCTTGGTGTAGAGCAGCTGCGGCGCCACGTCGACGATGCCGAGCTGGACGAGCAGCCGGCCGAGCGCCCCCTTGGAGCCGAGGATCACCAGCCAGCCGAACGTCCTTACCACGTTGCTCAGCATCAATGGGAAGATCGCCACTGCCAGGAAGACCCCGCTCCAGCGTGACGGCGAGCGGGCCAGCCAGTAGGCGATGGGGAAGCCGAGGACGACGCAGATGATCGTGACAGCCAGGGCCAGCCCGACCGTGCGCCCGATCACCTCCAGGTCGTACGGATCCGTCAGCATCCTGCCCAGACGCGTGAAGATCTCGCCGGTCGGCACGTCCGGGGGCGCGAAGAGCATCGCCGCGGAGGGGATGAGGAACCCCGCGACGAGAAGGACGAGACCAGGCACCAGCAGAAGGGCCGATTTGGGGGAGATGTCGGCGTCCTTTCTCCGTGGCGTACGCTTGCTGGAACCGGTTGCGGAACCGGTTGCATGAGCCTGACCATAGATTATGAGCGGCCTGTCGCACAAACCCCTGTGTGAAATCCGTGTAACGACTCAAGGAGGATCAGTGCCGACACTCGCGGACGTCGCCGCGCTGGCCGGGGTTTCCAAGGCGACGGCCTCTCGCGCCCTGGGCCGGCCGGACCTGGCCGCCCCGGAGACGGTGGCCCGCGTCCGCGCAGCCGCCGAGCAGCTCGGATTCGTCCCCAACCGGGCGGCCACGCAGCTCGCCCGCGGGCGGACCGGTGTGGTCGCCGTCGTGGTGCCCACGCTCGACAACACCTTCTTCACCCCGATCATCGGCGGCGCCCAGGCGCGCGCGGCCGACTCGGGCATGCAGCTGACCATCGCGGTGCACTCCCTGGAGCACGCCGCCCAGGTCGCCGCGGTCGAGCAGCTCGCGCACCAGGTCGACGGCTTCCTGCTCACCGCGCCCCGGGGTTCGGACGAGATCGTCCGCGCCGCCGCGTCGTTCAAGCCGACCGTGCTCATCGACCGCGAGATCGAGGGCATGACCTCGGTGGTCGCCGACACGGCCACCGCCTTCGGCACGCTCGTCACCCGGTTCGTCGAGATGGGCCACGAGCGCATCGTCTACATCGGCGGCCCGGCGGGCTCCTGGCAGGATCGCCAGCGCCAGGCGGCCATCCGCGCCGCGGCCGGGCCGAGCGGCGCGACGCTGACCATGCTCGGCCCTCACCCCTCGACGTTCGCCGCCGGAGTGGAGACGGCGGAGGCCGTGGTGGCCGCCCGCGCCACCGCCGTGGTCCCGTACGCGACCTCGATCGGCCTGGGCCTCATGTTCGCCCTGCTCCACCGCGGGATCCGCGATGTCGTGGTCAGCTCGGAGCGCATGATCGTCGAGAGCCTCGGCCTGGGCGACGTCCCCGCGATCGACGTGGACGGCGAGAAGCTCGGCGAGGTGGCCATGGATCAGCTCATGGCCCTCCTCGGGGAGCGCAGGGAGCCGTCACCCACCACCCGCCGCCTCACCGTCCCGATCAGCTGACCGAAAGGTGTAACAACGGGCGGGTTGCGGCCACTTCGTGGTGTCAGAAGAAACGCATCCCGAACGAAGGGGCTGGGCGGTGTCAGATGATGAGCACCGGTTCACCGGCATGTACGACGAATGCCGACAACGGGTGTGGGCCTACGTCGTGAGCCGCGCGGGCCGCCAAGTGGCGGACGAGGTGGTGAGCGAGACGTTCGCGATCGCCTGGCGGCGGTTGGAGGACGTGCCCGAGCCGGCGCTGCCGTGGTTGCTCGGCGTCGCCAGGAACGTCCTGCGCGACAACGTCCGCGCCGAGGTGCGCCGCGAGGCGGTCGCCGCGGAGCTGCGGGCCTGGGCCGAGGGCGACGTCGCCGAACACGTGACCGAGCGGATGGGCGTGCTGCGCGCGCTGGCCGCCGTGCCCGAGGACGATCGGGAGATCCTCGTCCTGGTCGCCTGGCACGGGCTGTCGCCGAAGGAGGGCGCGCGGGTCGTCGGCTGCTCGTCGGCGGCGTTCCGCGTACGGCTGCACCGGGCGCGCAAACGACTCAAGCAGGCCATGGAGGCCACGGACGCCGGCCCACGGCGCGAACCCCTGCCCCACGTGCGGAGCCTCAACGAGGAGTGGTCATGAACCCCATCGACGAACTCCGGGCCGCCCGGCCCGCCGACCTCGGAGACCGCCCGATCGACCCGCGCACCAGGGCCGCCGAGCTCTCCCGCGCCATGTCCCAGCCCCGGCCGGCCCGGCGCCGGCGCAGGCCCGCGCGGCACGTATGGAGCCTGGGGCTCGCCGGAGCCGCGGCGGCCGTCACCGCCGTGGCCGTGGTCGTCGCGACGAACGGCACGGCGTCCACGGCACGAGGCCCCGACACCCCGGCGAGCACCCGGCAGGCGGTGACGCTGTCGGCCCGGGAGGTGCTGCTGGCCGCGGCCGCGCGGGCGGAGCGGCAACCGGAGAGCAAAGGCGGGTACTGGCACACCGTGTCGGTGCGCCGGACCCTGTTCGCCGCGGCCAAGGGCGGCTACCGGGTGCTCGACCAGCGGCGGGACGAGGGCTGGACACCCAGCGCCACCGGCCCGGACCAGAAGCGGTGGGGCCGCATGCAGTCCCTCGGAGCCCGCCCGGCCACCGAGGAGGACCGGCAGGCGTGGGAGCGGGCCGGGTCGCCCACCTCCATCGAGGTCACGGTCCCCAGGAAGCCCAAGCCCATGATCCTCAAGACGTCGCCGGGCCGGGCCATGACCGGCCGCAGCCCGCTGACCGACGGGGACAAGGTCTTCTGGCTGGGCCGCAACGTCTCGGTGAAGGACCTGCGCGAGCTGCCCCGTGACCCGGACCAGCTCAAGAAGCGGCTCCTGGGCTGGAAGGGTCGTGACAACGACGTGCCGATGCAGGGTGATGCGTGGCTGTTCGTGATCAGCGCTGGGTTGATCATGGACATGCCGGTGACGCCCGAGGTGCGCGGCGCCGCGTTCCGGATGCTGGCCGAGCTCGACGACGTACGGGTCATCGAGAACGTCACGGATGCCGAGGGGCGCACGGGCACGGCCGTGGCGATCAACGAGCCGACCTTCGACGGCGGCGTCACGGAGCACCGGCTGATCATCGACGAGGCGGCCGGACAGGCCCTGGCGAGCGAGTACGTCGCGGTGAAGCCGCGCGGCCTCCAGGCCGGTTTCGAGCCCGGCACGATGTGGAACTCCATCGCGGTGATCAAGGCGGGCTGGACGGACGACAAGCCCGAGTGACCGTCACGGGTCGGAGCGGCCGGCCCAGGCCGGCCGCTCCTCCCGCCCGGCATCGGTGCTCTCGTCGGGGAAGTGGCAGGCGACGCGGTGCCCCGAGCCGGTCAGCGCGGGCTCCTCGACGGCGCATCGCGCCCGGGCCTTCCAGCAGCGGGTACGGAAGCGGCAGCCCGACGGCGGATCAGCCGGGCTGGGCACGTCACCGGTGAGCACGATCCGCCTCCGCTCGCCCCGCTGCGACGGACACGAGATCGGCACGGCCGAGATGAGCGCCTTGGTGTAGGGATGGGCGGGTCGTGCGAAGATCTCCGCCCGCTCGCCCTCCTCCACGATCCGGCCCAGATACATGATCGCCACTCTGCCGCACAGATGCCGCACGACCGACAGGTCGTGCGAGATGAACAGGTAGGCCAGGCCCAGCTCGCGCTGCAGCTGGGCGAGCTGGTTGACGACCTGCGCCTGGATCGAGACGTCCAGCGCGGAGACGGGCTCGTCAAGCACCAGCACGCGGGGGTTCAGGGCCAGCGCCCTGGCGATGCCGACGCGCTGGCGCTGGCCGCCGGAGAACTCGTGCGGGTAACGGTTGGCATGCTCGGGTGACAGGCCCACCAGCTCCAGCAGCTCGCCGACCCGTTCCCGGCCGCCGCGGCGGTAGCGGCCCTGGGTGCGCAGCGGCTCGGCGACGATCTCGTGCACGGTCAGCCGCGGCGACAGCGACGAGTACGGGTCCTGGAAGACGATCTGGATCTCGCCGCGCAGCGGCCGGAGCTCGGCATGCGACATGGCGGCCAGGTCGCGCCCGCCGTACAGGATGCGGCCGGAGGTCGGCTCGGTCAGGCCAACGACGAGCCGGCCCGTCGTGGTCTTGCCGCAGCCGGACTCGCCGACCAGCCCGAGGGTACGGCCGGAGCGCAGCGCCAGATCCACGCCGTCCACGGCCCGGACCGCCCCGGTACGGCTCAGGAAGTGCTTGACCAGGCCCTCGACGGCCAGCACGGGTTCGCTCACACCGGCTCCTCGTGGAAGTGGCAGGCCGACAGGTGACCGGCGGCCACCACGACCGGCTCGGGACGTTCGGCCCGGCAGGCGGCGCGGCCGGCGGCCAACGCGCAGCGTGGCTCGAAGGCGCAGCCGGGCGGCGGCGCCAGCAGGTCGGGCGGGCTGCCCGGGATCGGCACCAGGTCCACCGTCGCCGGCTCCAGACGGGGGCGGCCGGCCAGCAGGCCGCGCGTGTAGGGGTGGCGGGGCGTGGCGAAGACCTGGTACACGTCGCCGTGCTCGACGACGCGGCCCGCGTACATGACCGCGACCCGGTCGGCCAGCTCGGCGATCACGCCCAGGTCGTGGGTGATGAGCACCGCCGCCGCGCCGGCCTCCCGCCTGGCCGTGTCGATCAGGCCGAGCACCTGGGACTGGACGGTGACGTCCAGCGCGGTCGTCGGTTCGTCGGCGATGAGCAGGTCGGGCTCGTTGGCCAGGGCCATCGCGATCATCGCGCGCTGGCGCATGCCGCCGGAGTACTCGTGGGGGTGCCGGCCGTACCGGGCGGCGGGGTCGGCTACGCCGACGGAGGCCAGCAGCTCCAGTACACGGGCCCGCACGGCGGCGCGGCCGAGGCGCGGCTGGTGCAGCCTGATGGCCTCGGCGATCTGGGCGCCGACCGGGACGACCGGGTTGAGCGCCGTCATCGGGTCCTGGAAGATCATCGCGATGCGGCGACCCCGGATCCGGCGCAGCCGGCGCGCGGGCAGGGCCAGCAGGTCCTCGCCGTCGAAGCGGACGCTGCCGCGCACCACCCGCCCCGGCGGCCGGACCAGGCCGAGCACCGACATCGCGGTCACGCTCTTGCCCGAGCCGGACTCGCCGACCACGCCGAGGATCTCGCCCGGCCCCACCTCGAGGCTGACTCCGTCGACGGCGCGCACCACGCCGTCCCGCGTGCGGAACTCGACCGCGAGGTCGTCGACCGTGAGCAGCGGCGTCATCCGCGGGCTCCCTTCGGGTCCACGGCGTCGCGCAGGCCGTCGCCGACGAAGTTCACGGCCAGCACGGTCAGCGCGATGGCCAGGCCGGGCGGCAGCCACAACCACGGCATGGTCTGGATGAGGGTGAGGTTCTGGGCGTCGGTCAGCATGTTGCCCCAGCTGGCCCGCGGCGGCCGTACGCCGAGGCCGAGGAAGGACAGCACCGCCTCCAGCAGGATCATCTGCGCCACCAGCAGCGTGCCGGCCACCGCGACCTGCGGCAGGACGGCGGGCAGCACGTGCCGGCCGATCACCGTCAGCCGCCCGGCCCCGAAGGTGCGAGCCGCCTGGACGTACTCCCGCTCGCGCAGCGACAACGTCAGCCCGCGCACCACGCGGCAGGCGGTCGGCCAGTTGCACGCGGCGAAGACGAGCACGAGCATCGCGGCGCCCGGCCCGAGCACGCCCGCCAGCACGACGATGACGACCAGTGACGGGAAGGAGAGCACCACGTCGGCGGCGCGCATGACGACGGCGTCGACCGGCCCGCCGAACATGCCGGCCAGCGCGCCGAGCAGCGTGCCGAAGGCGACCGCCGCCAGCGACGACAGCAGGCCGACCAGCAGCGAGACCCGGCCGGCGTGCACGAGCCTGGCGAACACGTCGCGCCCGGAGGAGTCGGTGCCGAGCAGGTGCGCGGCAGACGGCGGCTCGCGGAAGGCGGCCAGGTCCACCGCGTTCGGGTCGTGCCCGGCCACCATCGGCGCGGCCAGCGCCAGCACGCCGACGGCGGTCAGGAACACGGCTCCGGCCAGCGCCATGCGGTTGCGCCGGAAGCGCCGGGCGGCGAGCGAGCGGGGCGAGGCGGGGGCGACGGTCGTGGTCATGACAGGCTGATCCTCGGGTCGGCCACCGCGTAGAGCAGGTCGGCGGCGAGGTTGCAGACCAGGACGAGCACCGCGACGAACATCGCGAACCCGATCACCACCGGGTGGTCGAGCTGGCCGATCGAGCTGACGGCGAGCTGCCCCATGCCGGGCCAGGCGAAGACCTGCTCCACGGCGACCGCCCCGGCCAGCAGCTGCGGGATGGAGATCATGACGACGGTGATGAGCGGGACCAGGGCGTTGCGCAGCGCGTGCCGCATCAGCACCCGGCCCGGACCGGCGCCCTTGGCCTCGGCCGTGCGCACGTAGTCGGCGTCGAGCTCCGCCAGCAGCCCGGCGCGCACGTACCGGGTGAACGGCCCGGCGATGGACAGCCCGAGGACGGCCGCGGGCAGCACCAGGTGGGCCAGGATGTCGGCGGCGCCGCCGTCGCCCGGTGTGGACATGCCGGAGGACGGCACCCAGCCGAGCCGCAGCGAGAAGAGGTAGATCGCGGCGATGCCCAGGAAGAAGCCGGGCACCGAGATCGCGCCGAGGCCGGCCACGGTGGTGGCGTGGTCGACCGCGGTGTTGCGCCGGATCGCGGCCAATGTGCCCGCCGCCACCGCCAGCACCAGGCCGATCGCCAGAGCGGTGCCCATGAGCAGCACGGTGGGACCCATCCGCTCGCCGAGCACCTCGGCGACCGGGCGGCGGCTGACGAAGGAGTGGCCGAGGTCACCGCCCAGCACGTCACGCAGCCAGATGCCGTACGTGACCAGAACCGGCCTGTCCAGACCGAGTTCGGCGCGTTTGGCGGCGACGAACGCCGGGCCGCCCGAGGCCAGTCGCTCGGGGTCGACCATCATCCGCACCGGGTCGCCGGGCGCAGCGCGGACCAGGAGGAACACGCCGACGCTGATGAGCAGGAAGACGGCGGCGTTGGTCAGGAGCCGGCGCACGAGGTAGGCGAGCATCAGCCGGCCAGGGTCCACTCGTCGGCGTTCCAGAAGCCGGTGGTGAAGTCGCCGCTGGGCTTGAAGCCGCGCAGCCGCGAGCCGGTGGCCCACAGGGTGTCGGGGTTGTACAGCCACAGGTACGGGACCTGGGCGTTGTCCTTGCCGGCGGCCTCCTGGTAGAGCTTGGCGCGCTGGTCTCGGTCGGTGCGGGCGTCGGCTCGGGCGGCGAGGGTGTCCAGCGACTCGTCACAGAAGTTACTGATATTTCCCCCGCCGGGGTAGAAGGCGGCGCAATTGATGATTGTGACGCTGCTGGAGGGGTCCACGGCGTAGCTGCCGCCGCCGAAGAGCGCCAGGTCGAACGTGCGCTTCTCGTAGGACTCCAGCAGTTCGGCCGCCTGCACCTGCTTGAGCTCGACGGTCATGCCCACCGCGCTCAGCGCGCCCTGCACCACCGTGGCCGTCACGTCGCGGTCGCGCTGGCCGGGGATCCACGACAGCGTCACCTTCTGGCCGGCCTTCCAGCCCGCCTCGGCCAGCAGCGACCTGGCCCTGGCCGGGTCGTAGGCGTACTCCTCCAGCGTGCCGGGCAGCGCCCAGGGGGTGACGAACGAGGAGTTCTGCACCCGGCCGCGGCCGGCCAGGAGCTTGGCGACCAGCGCCTGGCGGTCGATCGCGTGGAGCATCGCCCGCCGTACCCGGGGATCGGCGAAGCGCTTGTCGCTCTGGTCGACCGCGATCCTGATGAAGCCCGGGCTCGGCTTCGCCGAGACGGTGACGCCCTTGAGCCCCTCCACCGCCCGCAGGTCGGTGGGGGAGATCTGGACCAGGTCCATCTCGCCGGTGCCGAGCTGCGCGGTCGCCACGTCCGAGCTGATGGGTTTGAGGAAGATCCTGGGGATCGCGACAGGCTTGCGGTAGTGCGGGTTGGCGGCCAGCTCCACGTACTGGTCGGTCTTGTAGGTCACGAAGGTGTACGGGCCCATGCCGACCGTCGGGTGGTTGAAGAAGGTGCTGCCGGCGATCTTGTCCACCGGCTCCATGCCGAGCACGTGCTCGGGCAGGATGAAGGCGAACGGCCCGGCGATCAGGCTGAGGAAGCCGACGTTCGGCCTGGCCGGCCTGATCACGAACGTGGTGTCGTCCGGGGCCTCGAAGGCGGCCCCGGCCAGCTTGCCCGCCATCGCGCTGCCGCTCTTGGCGTCGGCCAGCAGCTTGTAGGTGAACAGCACGTCTTCGCTGGTGAACGGCATGCCGTCGCTCCACTTCAGGCCCGCGCGCAGGTGGAAGGTGATCCGGTCCTCGTCCACCTCCCAGCGCTCGGCCAGGCGCGGCGCGTAGGCGTAGGAGTCGTCGACGGTCAGCAGGTTGTCGAAGATCAACGTCATGACCTGCTGGTCGGGGCCGGTGGGCGGGTCCAGCGGGGAGAAGCGCTTCGGCTTCTGGTACAGGTGGATGTTGATCGCGTTGTGCGCGGAATCCTGGGCGGGGGAGTCGGCCGGGCCGGAGCAGCCGGCGGCGAGCACGAGGACGACGATGGCCAGCGCGCCTGACAGGCGGTTCATGGGAGCCTCCTGAAAGGATCGTGCACATTGAGTGACGATAAAAATACTTACAGTAATATAGGCTCGACGCAAGCGGGCAGGGTTTGTGTAACGTTCCACGGAGCCCTCGGACTGGACTCCGACGATTGCCCGGTGCTGCCGAGCCCGGCGACTCGGGACGGCGTGCCAAAACGTGGAGCGGGTAACCGGCGATGGTGGGGCTCAGGCTCCGATGGTGTCGAGTTCGGCGATCGCGTCGGCGGGCAGGGTCAGCCCAGCGGTCTTGATGTTCTCCTCCAGGTGGGCGACCTTCGCTTGAACGTCAGGCGCCTTCGCGGTAGAGATCGGCGAGCAGGGCGACGGCGGCGTGCGTGGCGGGGTGGGGGTCGTGCCGCCGCCAGATGAGATGCACGGGTACGGGGTCGGCGTCGCGCAGGGGGCGGTAGGTGATGCCGTCGCGGCGGTACTGGTTGGCGGTGGCCTGCGGGGTGACGCCGACGCGGCGGCCGGTGGCGATGGCGGCGAGCCAGTCGTCGATGTCGTGGGTGTACTCCGTCGCGGGGCGGGCGCCTTCGGGCCACAGGTCCAGGGTGGTGGTGCCGGTGCGGCGGTCGACCACCAGGGTGCGCTCGCGGATCTCGTCCAGGCGGATGCTGCGGCGTCCGGCCCAGGGGTCGTCGGAGGCCAGGGCGAGGTAGCGGCGCTCGTGGCCGACGAGCGCGTGGGCGTAGCGGCGGGTGTCGATGGAGGTGCGGACGACGGCCAGGTCGCACAGGCCCTCGGCGAGGCCTCCGGTGGGGGTGTTGTGGCGGATCAGGTGAAGCTCGATGCCGGGGTAGCGGCCGTGCCACCGGCGCTGGAACTCGGCGGTGTGCCGGCCCATGGCGGACCAGGCGTGACCGATGCGCAGCCGGGTGTGGCCGGTGGTGGCCTGATGGACCAGTTCGTCGGCCTCGGCGAGCAGATGGCGGGCGCGGGCGAGGACCTGGACACCGGCGGTGGTGGGGGTGAGGGTGCGGCTGGTGCGGTGCAGCAGCCGCACTCCGAGGATCCGCTCCAGCGCCAGGAGGGTGCGGGAGACCGCCGCCTGGGACAGGCCCAGCTCGATCCCGGCGTCGGTGAAGCTGCCGGAGTCGACGATCGCGACCAGGCAGCGCAGGTGCCGCAGCTCCAGCTCCTTACGGCCATCCATGCGTCCAGAGTATAGATACGTCCTTGGATGCATTTTGCGTATGCTTCGGCGTACCGGATGGTTGTGCCATGGCACTCGAAGCAGGCACGGAGACGGCCGCTCCCGCGTCGCGGCCGAGCTCGACGCGGTGGTCCGGGATGGCGCTGATGGTGGGCAGCGGGCTGTCCAACCAGGTCGGGGCGTCGGTCGCCGCGCTCGCCCTCCCGGTCCTCGGGCCGGTGGGAGTGGTGGCGGTGCGCCAATGGGTGGCCGCCGCGGTGCTGCTGAGCGCCGGCCGGCCGAGGCTGCGCTCGTTCAGTGCCGCGCAGTGGCGGCCGGTGCTGGGGCTGGCCGTGGTGTTCGCGACCATGAACCTGACGCTCTACGCGGCGATCGGCCGGATCGGGCTCGGGCTCGCGGTCACCCTGGAGTTCCTCGGCCCGCTCGCCGTGGCGCTGGCGAGTTCGCGCCGCCGTACCGATCTGGTGTGCGCTCTCGCCGCCGCGGCGGCCGTGGCGATCCTCGCCCGCCCCCAGCCCAGCACCGACTACCTCGGCATCGGCCTGGCCCTGGTCGCCGCCGTCTGCTGGGGCTGCTACGTCCTGCTCAACCGCACCGTGGGCGAGCGCCTGCCCGGGCTGCAGGGATCGGCCGCCGCCGCGGCCGTCTCCGGCGTGCTCTACCTGCCCGTCGGCGTCGCCGTCCTGTGGCTCCACCGGCCCACCGCCGGTGCCCTGCTGTGCGCGTTCGCCGCGGGGGTGCTGTCCTCCGCGGTGCCGTTCCTCGCCGACCTGCTCGCGCTGCGCCGGGTCCCCGCCCACTTCTTCGGGATCTTCATGAGCGTCAACCCGGTGTTCGCCGCCCTGATCGGCATGGTCGTTCTCGACCAGCGCCTTGACGTGGCCTCGTGGCTGGCCATCGCCATGATCGTCACCGCCAACGCCGCCGCCGTGGCTCCCAGGCGCTGATCGTCGTACGCCGAGCCGGCCGATCAGGTCGTTGGCCCTGTTCAAGGGGGACCTGTGGCCCTGGGGCGGCGCGGTGGCGCACGGTGGAATGAGGGGAAAGGGGAGAGACATGCGGCAGCTCAGCGCGCTGGACGCGCAGTTCCTCAACTTCGAGACCGCCACCAACGTCGCGAACGTCGGCGGTCTGGCCGTGCTGTACAAGGACCTGTCCAGGAAGAAGATCCAGCGCAGGCTGGCGGAGCGGATGGCCGGGGTGCCGCAGCTGCGGCAGCGCCTGGTCCGCGTGCCCCTCGGCCTGGATCACCCGTACTGGGCCGACGACGGCGAGGTGGACCTGGACCATCACGT
Organism: Nonomuraea sp. NPDC004186; assembly: GCF_053603495.1. NCBI lineage: Bacteria > Bacillati > Actinomycetota > Actinomycetes > Streptosporangiales > Streptosporangiaceae > Nonomuraea > Nonomuraea sp. NPDC004186. The sequence continues at coordinate 25,046 of NZ_JBSGFQ010000113.1, forward strand.
CCGGGAGCTCACCCTGCCCCCTCCCGGCGACGACGCGCAGCTGGGTGAGCAGGTGGCCCGCCTGCACGAGCGCCGCCTGGACCGAACCCGTCCCCTGTGGGAGATGTACCTGATCCACGGCCTGGCCGGCGGCCGCTGCGGCATCTACGCCAAGGTCCACCACGCGGCCGTCGACGGGCTGACGGGGGCGGAGGTGCTCGCCGCGCTCATGGATCCCGTGCCCGAAGCGGCCTCGTACGAGCTCGAAGCCCCTCCGGGGCTGTGGCGCATGCTGGCCAGGAGCGCCTGGCACCTTGCGGGGAATCCCGCGCACCTGCTGCGGTTCGCGGGCGAGGCCCTGCCGGTTCTGGACCAGCTCCCCGTCATCTCCCGGCTGCCCGGCGCGAGCGCTGTCGCGCGGCTGATCCGGCGCGCGCCCCGGCCCGAACTGCCGGACATGGAGGCCCCGCACACCCCGCTCAGCGGCCCGGTTTCCTCCCGCCGTCGTTACGCCTTCGCCGAGCTGCCGCTGAAGGAGATCAAACGGGTCAAGAACGCCTTCGGCGTCACCGTGAACGACGTCGTGATGGCGCTCGTGGCCTCGGCGTTGCGGCGCTGGCTGCTGGCCCACGCGGCGCTGCCGGAGATCCCGCTGGTCGCAGGGGTGCCGTTCTCCGTACGCGGCCAGGAGGGTGTGAACGAGGGCAACCAGGTCACGATGATGATCACACAGTTGCCCACGCACGTGGACGACCCCCGCCGGCGGCTCGAACTCGTGAGCGAGGGGATGCGGCAGATCAAGGAACGGTTCGCCCTGACCCCCGCGCGCCTGCTGCGTGACCTGAGCGAGAGCATGCCCGCCGCCCTCAACGGCCTGGCTGACCGCGCCGCGCTTGATCTTCTGGGACGTACGGGGCCGCCTGTCAACGTGGTCGTCTCCAACGTTCCCGGCCCGCAGTTCCCGCTGCGGATCGCCGGGGTCAGGCTGCTGGCGCACTACCCGGTGTCCGTGGTCACCGACGTGAGCGGCGCCGTGAACGTCACGGCCTTCTCCTACAACGGGCGCCTCGACGTCGGGTTCACCGCCTGCGGGGAGCTGGTTCCCGACGTGTGGGCCTTTCCCGGCTACCTGCGCGAGTCCCTGGACGAGCTCAGCCCGAGTCCGAGGAGGGCGGGAGCCCGCAGGAAAACCTGAGGGCTCAGAGGCCGTGGATGCGGCGGCCCGTGATCTGGTGCGGGACGATGCGGATGTAGAGGCGACGCTCGCCACCCGCCCATGGGGTGATGTCAGCCCGGATGACCTCGTCCTCGGGCACGTGGTGGGCGGGGCCCTGGACGAGGACGCTCCAGCCCTCCCGCTGGGCCTCGTCGATCCGGTCGACCTGGAAGCCGATCTTGATCTCCACCCCTTCCACACCGCTGCGCAGGTCCTGGTCCATGGGGCCGCCGTGGGCGGTGCGGAAGACGATGGCGCCGTCGTGGACCTTGTAGTTCACGGGCAGCACCGTGGGCCCCTCCGGACCGTTGAACGCCACCCGGCCGATGCCGCCCGGGGCGACCAGGCGCAGGCACTCCTCGGGTTCGAGGATTTCCAGGACCGCGTCGGCCGAGCCAGGGCCAGGGCCGGGCGGGCGATCGCGGCCGCCGCCGAGCAGCTCCTCGGCCGTCGTTTCGAGGGCGGTGGCCAGGCGGGTCACCGTACCTGTGTCAGGAGTGCCCAGATGGCTTTCGAGGTGCTGGACGTATCCGGCGGACATGTCCGCCCGGTCGGCCACCTGTTCGGCGGTGAGGCCGAGCCGATGACGGTGGTAGCTGATGCGACGCGCGAAGTCGCCGGTGCCGGTCATGAGCGTGTCCTCCCTGGTCATGTCACGAAGCTAGCCAGTCACCCGCTCGGCGGACAGAGTCCTTCGGCCCTTGCGGGACCGACCTCCGGCCCTGCTGCGGGCGGGCGCGAGCGGGTCGGATGGAGGGTGACGAAGGAGGCGTATCGTGATCATCGTAGGAGCCGACGGCTCGGAGAACTCGCGCGCCGCGCTGGAATGGGCGGCCGACGACGCGTACCGCATGCGGGTGCCGCTGCGGATCGTGCACGCCATGGACCGCTCGCCGTACCAGATCCGCAAGTACCCCATCGACGCTCTCCCCGATGCGCTGCGGCGCGAGGGGCAGAGGATCCTGCGTGAGGCGGAAGTGCTCGTGTGCGCGCGCCAGCTCACCATCGAGGTCACGACCGAGGACCTCGAGGGAGCGCCCGCCGAGGTCCTGCGCGAGCAGGCCAAGGACGCTACCGAGGTCGTGGTCGGCAGCCGGGGACTCGGCGGGTTCACCGGCGCGCTGCTGGGCTCCGTCAGCATGCACGTGGCCGGCCATGTGCCCTGTCCCGTCGTGGTCGTACGTGGCGAGCGGCGGCCGGTGTGCCAGGAGGTCGTGGTCGGGGTGGACGACTCGCCGGCGTGCGAGCCCGCGCTGGCCTACGCCTTCGAGCAGGCGAATCTGCGCGGGAGCGCGCTGCGGGTGGTGCACGCCTGGCAACTGCCGGTGCACGCCTTCGCGCCGGAGATCAGCTACGACATGGACGAGATCCGTACGGCGCAGCATCAGGTCGTCCGCGACCGGGTGAAGATCTTCAGCGCTGACCACCCGGAGGTGAAGGTGGTCGAGGACGTCCAATCCGCCCATCCCGTCGAAGCGCTCACCGACGCGTCCGAGCGGGCTGACCTGCTGGTGGTGGGCTCGCACGGGCGCGGAGCCCTGGGGTCGATGCTGCTCGGCTCGGTCAGCCGGGGTGTCCTGCACCACGCGCACTGCCCGGTGGCGGTGGTCCGCGCCTGATAATCGCAGGCCAGGACCTTGGTCACCCGGCATCGGGGACGTTGGCCACTGCCGGGGGAGGCCGGGCCGGCGGATCGTGAAAGCGGAGGTGGAGTTATGTCGCTCGAAGTCAAGGACGTCATGGGCCGGGTGGCCATCGCCGTGCTGAAGGAGGCCTCCTTCGCCGAGATCGTGGAGGCCATGGAGCGGTTCGCGGTGGGCGCGGTCACCGTGATCGACGCCTACAGACGGCCCGTGGGGGTCGTCTCCGAAGACGATCTCCTTCTCAAGGAGGCCGGCACCGTCAGGCACGGCGTGCCGATCTTCGAGTCGCGCAAGCGGCAGCAGGAGCACCGGAAGGCCGCGGGCGTGACCGCCGTTCAGCTCATGACCTCTCCGGCGATCACCGTCACACCGGACACCTCCGTGCGGGACGCGGCCCGGCTGATGCACGCCGAGCGCGTCAAGCAGCTCCCCGTGATCGACATGAACACCGGACGCATCGTCGGCACCCTGCACCAGCGCGATGTGCTGCGCGTCTTCACCCGCCCTGCCGAGGAACTGGCAGCGGACGTCAGAGCCGTCCTGCCGGATCCCGAGGCGTTCACCGTCGGCATCCACCAGGGTGTGGTGACGATCAGCGGCGTGGTCGAGTGGAAGTCCCAGGCCCTGGCGTTGACGGAGCAGATCCGGCTGATCGAGGGGGTCGTGGACGTGAGATCCGAGGTGACCTTCGACAAGGACGACCTCCTCATCGTCCAGGAGGCCTTCCGGGACGGCGGCTGAGGGACGAAGGTCCCGGCGCCGCAGGCCGTACGGCACTGCCTCGAAGAAGGCGAAAACGGTGTGCTTGGGGTGTGACAAGGACGACCGATCCCCACCGAAAGGGGGCCGTCATGAACACCACCGTCAACAGGCCCGGCACGGACACCGGCACCGCCACCACCCGCCGTCCCGTCGACTACGTCTGGGCGATCGCCCGGATCTCGATCGGCTGGATCTTCCTGTGGGCGTTCCTGGACAAGACCTTCGGCTGGGGATTAGCCACCCCGGCCGCCCGCGCCTGGATCTCCGGCGGCAGCCCGACGACCGGGTTCCTCAAGGGCACCGGTGAGAACGCGCTGGGCGGCTTCTTCGGCTCCCTGGCCGGGCAGGCGTGGGTGGACTGGCTGTTCATGGCCGGTCTCCTGGGCGTCGGCCTGGCGCTGGTCCTGGGCGTCGGCACCAGGATCGCCACGGTCGCCGGGGGCCTGATGCTGGCTCTGATGTGGGCGGCCGAGCTGCCCCTGGCCAACAACCCGTTCATGGACGAGCACATCGTCTACGCGGTCGTCCTGGCCGGCCTCGCCCTCGCCGACGCGGGAACCACCCTCGGACTCGGCAACCTCCCCATCGTCCGGCACAACCCCTACCTCAAGTAACCGGCGACCTCCACGCCCACCCCTCGGAAGGGGTGGGCGTCGCGCTGCTCGTACAGCGGTCGCGGAGCGCGTGGTCGGCGCTCGCCTGGGCCGCCGACGACGCCGGACGAAGAGAGCTGCCGTTGCGCATCGTCCACGTACGCGAGCCCTGGCGGCGGCGCGTCGGGTTGCCCGCGGCGGCGGGGCTGGGTCCGGCCACCTTTTACGTGGACCTGTCCCACACGGGTGCCGCCACGTGCGGGTCTGCGCCGCGACCAGGTGGCCGGACGGGTGCGACCGCACGCCCCGCCGGTCCGGGCGGCCGACGCCACCCGGGGCCCGGTCGTACTGGCCGGGATCGTGGCAGGTGGCGGACCTGGATGGAAACCGTCGGCCGGAGCTGGGCCGGTCGCAGGTCGCGGCCTCCGGGCTGCGCCGCCGCTCGCCTTCAGTGAGAGGTGCCAATCGCGCTGAAGGCGAGCGCTGCCGGTGCCTGCCCGGCCTCAGTGGACAGGAGAGCTTTTCCCGTCACGCTTTTCCGGCGTTTGTTCGGCTCAGCTGCTGCCCGCCGGCCTTGTCGCTCGTGGTCCGATGGTCATGGCCGTGGTCTGGTTGCTTGCTGTGCCGTTTTTTGTGATGGGAGAGCCGGTCCTGAGGTCGGTCAGGATGACCGGCTCGATCTCTTCCAGATAACCGTTCAGCAGCAGCCAGCTGATCGGGACTTCTTCGCTTGTCTGAGGAGCTTCGGGAATGTACTTGCTGAGCACGTGATATTGCGTGCCGCCGCCTGGCTGCTCGAAGGCGGGCGCCGCCGGGCCCACGTCGACGCGGAACGACTTGAGCACCCGGAAAGCATGATAGTTGCACAGGTGCTCGGGATCCTGCGGGTTGGTGTTGAGATTCCGCGGTGGCAACGCGCGCCTGGTGTACAGGTCGCCCAGGGGCGCCAAGAATGACCCGGTGTAGCCGCCGAAACGGTCGATTCTCATGCCAGGCTGGAGAAACGTCGTCTTGAGCAGCAGTCTGCCGTTGGGATAATCGCCGGAACGGGCGAATCCGGCGTCGGGCGGGAAACGATAGTTGTTCACGACGTAGTCCCAGTAGCGCCCGAGGAAATGCTGGGGACTCAGACCGCCCAACGGCACGTAGCCGCGCAGGAGATTGCTGATGTAGCCGGTCTGGGGCAGGAGCTTCGGTCCCAGATCCGGGTCGCCGGTTACGTACGGTGATCCGCATACCTGGCCGCTGCTCTGCGTGCTCCCGCTTTCGGTCTCGCTTTTGTCCGGAGGCGCCGTGGGGCGGAAGGCCATGGGTTGGACGAGCTGGGTTGCTGACGGGGCGGCATTGTCAGCTTGCGCGGCCACGCCGCTTTGGGTGCCGGCCAGCGCGCATATCGCGGCAGCCAGTACGGCGCTTCGTCGATGAAATCGCATAATTTATCCGTTGGTTGCACTTGGGAAGTGAAAAAATAGATCACCGAAGGTGATCGGGTTCTACATTCCCAGTGCCGCCTGTGGCGCATCTTCGGCGTTATAAGGAAAAGGTAAAGATGTTGCGACAAAAGTGGTAAGGATTGTCATTCATTGAATTTATTGCGCATGTTGGTCTTTGTCGGATATGTGCCGATCTCGCGACGCCGTTGTGGGGGAGTTTGGCGGTCGAGATGGCGAAGGCGATCATGCCAAGGCGGTCGCGGTTGTTCATCGGGTTGGCGCCGGGGGCGAATGGCCCAACGGCGCGGGCGGCCGTCTCTGCCGATCGACTTGGTCGCCCAGGGCGGGTCGGCCTGTCCTTCGGCGAGGCTCGGCCCACTTGGCCACAAGCAGTTGATCTACACTGTAAAGGGGCACGCGATGTGGTCCCCCGTGATGCGGCCACGCGGGGGTCACGCACCGGCGTGGCTGTACCATGGCCCGACCATGCCGACGGTGGACTTCAGGATGCGAGAAGCCGAAGGAGGCGCGGACGACGATGACCTGGTGGACGATGGTCCGGTTCCTGCACGTGTTGTCCGCGGCGTTGTGGGTCGGCGGGCAGCTCACGGTGTCGCTGGTGGTGCTGCCCCTGGCCCGTCGCCTGCTGGAGGATCAACCGCGGGCCGAGGTGCTGACCGCGGTCGGCCGCCGCTTCGGGATCATCACCGTGGCCGCGTTCCTGCCGGTCCAAATCGGCACCGGCGTCGCGCTCGCCTGGCACAAGGGCGTCACCTGGTCCTCGCTCGCCGATCCCGGTTATGGCCGGATCCTGGCCGCCAAGCTCCTGCTCTTCTGCGCGGTCATGGCGGCTGCCGGTCTCCACGGCTGGGCCTCGAGCGCGGCCCGTCCCCGGCTGGCGCGGACCATGGCAGTGGCCTCACTGGTGGGGTCGCTCGGCGTCGTCCTGCTGGCCACCGCCCTGCCCGCGAGCTGAGCCGCACCTCGTGACCGCATAGGGGACAGGACGGGTCACGCACTCGGTCCGGACTCGCCAGCCGGCCCTGCGGACCGCTCTACCGGCCGCCGCAGTGGCTTTGTCCTCGCTGTCAGTGCTCGGCAGCGCCCGCCGGTTGCGCCGCCCGCTCTGCCGATGTCCCTTCCGGATGAGGTTGGCGGGAGGGACACGTGCCGGCCGGCGGCCCGTCATGTTGATCCGAACGGGTTCGGCTGAAGGTTGATCGGGTCTTGTTGCCGGTGAACCGCGTGCGCACGGCTGGCGGGTCCGCTCAGGTGAGGAGTTTCGCGAGCTGGGCCATCTCTGTTGGTGGGTCGATCACCGGCTGGATGAGCAGTTCGTCGATGCCGGCCTGTTCCAGGGTGGTGATGCGGGCGCGGAGGTCGTTGTGGGTGCCGACCAAGGCCAGGGTGTCCATCAGTGAGGGCAGGATCAGGTCCCGGTCCTCCGGTGCGATGCGTTGGAGGTAGTCGGGGTAGAGCTTGGTGTGCCGGTCGGGTGCGGTGGCGGTGGTGCCGCGCCGGTCGAGGAGTCGCTGTACCGCCTCGCGTTCCTCGGGGCCGAGTTGGTCGGCGAAAGCGTGTGCGTCGGCGGCGGTGTCGGCGGCGAAGGCCAGCAGCGACAGGACGATGTGGCCCGTTGCGTCCCGGGCCGCGTCGCCGCGGGGGTCTTCGTCCTCGTCGAGCATGTGCAGCGCGGTGACCACGTAGGAGTCCATGCGGGAGTCGGGGTCGCGTGGCGTGTCGTGAGCGGCGTGGCGGCGGGCGTCATGAAGTGCTTGCCAGGCGGTGGGGTCCAGCAGGCCGAAGGAGATCAGGCCGATGCCGCGGCGGCCGGCGACGGCGGCGGCCTTCGGTCCTAGCGCGGCCACGACGAACTCGATCGGGTCAGCCGTGTTCGCGTGCGCCCCGGTGTGCAGGAATCGGACATTGCGGACTCGGCCACCTTCGCGGTACTCGATGGTGCGTCCGGCGCACAGGTTCTGCAGCGCGGCGGTGAAGGTCTCCATCGTGGCTGCTGTGGTCGGCCGCATGCCCAGGGTGCGCCGGGCGGTGTTTCCGGTGCCGATCCCGCAGATGATCCGGCCTGGTGCCAGGGCGTTGAGGCTGGCGAACGCGCTCGCGGCGGCCGGGGCCGAACGCAGCGCCGGTGAGGTCACGCCGATGCCGAGCCTGATGCGGCTGGTGGCCTTCGCGCACAGTGCCAGGGCGATGAAGGGGTCGCCGTGGACCATCGGGGTGTCGTTGAGCCAGAAACTGTGCAGGCCCAACTCCTCGGCCTGTACAGCGAGGTCCTCCACGCCGGGGTGTGCGGTGACCACGACGCCTGCACGCATCAAAACCTCCAAGGCGCGAAGAATCGAACGTACTCAGCCTGACACCCGACGGTGGATCGAGCACGTCGAGGTCGATCGGACAGTCGGCACCGAGCGGTTGCGGGTGTCGTTCAGCGACATCGAAGGTGGAACCCGATAACTCAACCCGAACATCGGCAAAAGGTTCAACTGCAACCGACAGCCTGTTCGATACCGCCACCGCTGTGCCGGCCCGGCCATCGGCGGCCCGTAGAACGGCATCCGCTGAGGCCAGGCGGGCGTGACTGACGTCTGCTCAGGCACGCTGAAGTGATCATTCTGGCTTGTAGGCGCGCAGGCGGGCGGACAGGGCGGCGGCCTGGGTGCGGCGTTGCATGTTGAGCTTGGCCAGCAGGTTGGAGACGTAGTTCTTGACCGTCTTCTCAGCCAGGAACAGTCGTTCGCCGATCTGCCGGTTGGTCAGGCCTTCGCCGATCAGGTCGAGGATGTGGCGTTCCTGTTCCGTCAGCGCGGCGAGGGGGTCCTTGCGGGCGGCCTGGTCGCGCAGGCGTTGCAGCATGGCGGCGGTGGTCTGCGGGTCGAGCAGGGACTGTCCCGAGGCGACCGTGCGTACGGCGCCGACCAGGTCGGAGCCGTGGATCTGCTTGAGCACGTACCCGGACGCCCCGGCCATCACCGCGTCGAACAGCGCGTCGTCGTCGGCGAACGACGTCAGCATCAGGCACGCCAGCCCGGGCACCCGGGAACGGACCTCTCGGCACACGTCGACGCCGTTGCCATCCGGTAACCGCACGTCCAGCACCGCGACGTCGGGCTTGAGCGCGGGGATGCGGGCGATGGCCGACTCGGCCGAGCCGGCCTCGCCGATGACCTCGATGTCGTCCTCGGAGTCCAGCAAGGCGGCGACCCCGCGCCGTACGACCTCATGGTCGTCAAGCAGAAACACACGAATCATGCGCCCGACGCTAGTCACACGATCCACGATCGCAAAGAGGCCAAAGTCCCTAGCCGGGCGCACCCGAGGCGCTCGATCGTCGAGGGTGGCGCATGCCATGCCGCGGTGGGCGTACGAGACCGGCCGCTACACCGAAGGGGGCGGGCGGATGCGTGCCAGCACCCGCTTCCGGGCTGGGCCGGTCACGTACGCGACCTCCTCACGGGCGCATCGCGCTGCGGCGGCGGAAGTCCGGAGAAGAAGCGGCAAGAAGGGACGTTGGACCCTATTCCTGGCCTCGCCCGTACAGCAGGCTGTCGCGGTGAACTACAGGACGACAGGCGGTCTGCTGGTCCCTGCCACCGTCCCCGGGTGAGGGCGTGCGGCGCCTGGGCTCGTCATCGTCGCGCGGGTCCCGGCGGCCGGCGACGACGGCGACCGGCCGTTCGACGCCGCTCTCGTCCATGATCCGGGTGGCCCTGACGTCGGAGGCCGGACTCCGTTGCCCCGTGGCGCCGCTATCCAAGGCGGCCTGGGGACACCGGGAACGGAGGGTAGGAAGCGTTTTTGTGGGATGCCAGACTGATCGATATGGAAAGCGAGCACCGTCCGTTGATGCCGCACATGCGGCTCGATGAGCTGCTGGCCGAGCTGCAGGTAAGGCTCAACGCCGTGCTGGCCACCCGGGACCGGGTGCACGCGCTGCTCGAGGCCGTCGTGTCCGTGGGCAGCGACCTCGACCTGGAAACGGTGCTGCGGCGCATCGTGGAGACCGCGACCAAGCTGGTCGACGCCGGCTACGGCGCGCTCGGCGTGGTGGGCCAGGAGAACACCCTCATCCAGTTCATCCCGGTCGGGCTGAGCGAGGAGGAGATCGCTCGCATCGAGCACTGGCCGCATGGGCTCGGCCTGCTCGGGTTACTGATCAAGGACGCCCGGCCGCTGCGGCTGCGCCGCATCTCGGATCACCCGGAGTCGTACGGCTTCCCGGCCGGCCACCCGCCGATGGGCACCTTCCTCGGTGTCCCCGTACGGGTGCGCGACGAGGTGTTCGGCAACCTCTACCTGACCGAGAAGCGCGGCGGTGGCGAGTTCGACGAGGAGGACGAGGCGATCGTGATCGCGCTGGCCACCGCGGCCGGCGTCGCCGTCGAGAACGCCCGCCTGTACGAGGAGTCGCGGCGGCGCGAGACCTGGCTGCAGGCCTCTTCGGAGGTGACCACGAGCCTGCTGTCCGGCGCCGAGCCGGGTCAGGTGCTCGCCGTGGTGGCCGCCCGCGCCCGCCAGATGAGTGACGCCGACCTCGTCCAGGTGCTGCTGCCGGACCCGGCCGGCGACTCGCTGCGTGCGCAGGTCGTGGAAGGAGAGGGCGCCGAGGAAGTGCTGGGAACCGCCTTCGAGATGTCGGCCACGCTCGCCGGCGACGTGTTCGCCCAGGGGGAGCCGCTGACCGACGCGGACCTGCAGAGCGCTCCCAACCTGGACCCGCCGCTGCGGCGGCTGGGCTACGGCCCCGGGCTCATGATCCCGCTCGGCGCCCCGCCGAAGGTGCGCGGGGTGCTCGCGCTGGCCAAGCGGGACGGGCGGCTGCCGTTCAGCGCCGCGGACCGGCAGATGCTGCATGCCTTCGCGGGCCAGGCGGCGATCGCCCTGGAACTGGCCGAGGCGCGCCGGGACGCCGAGCGGCTCGGCCTGCTGGAGGACCGCGACCGGATCGCCAAGGACCTGCACGATGTGGTGATCCAGCGGTTGTTCGCGACCGCGATGACGTTCATGAGCACGGTGCGGCTGGTGGACCATCCGGAGGCGGCCAAACGGCTGCAGCGCGGCATCGACGAGCTGGACGAGACGATCAGGCAGATCCGCTCGTCCATCTTCGCCCTCCAGGTCTCCCACGACCAGGCCGCGCCCAGCCTGCGAGGACAGATCGTGGACCTGGTGGAGGGCGCTGGCAGCCATCTGGGGTTCATGCCGGGCCTGCGGATGGAAGGTCAGATCGACACGCTGGTGCCCGAAGGCGTCGCCGAGCAGCTGCTGGCCGTCCTGCGCGAGGCCCTGTCCAATGTCGTACGGCACTCCCACGCCACCCGCGCCGAGGTCTCGGCCGAGGTGTCAAGAGACGGCGTCACCCTCGTGGTCTCCGACAACGGCGTCGGCCTGGGGGAGGGCGGACGCCGGAGCGGCCTGCGCAACATCGAGGAACGGGCAGGCCGCCTGGGCGGCGCCGCCGAGCTGGAGAGCCCGGGCCCGGACGGGAAAGGCACGCGGCTACGCTGGCATGTCCCTCTGTGAGATCACTGGTGAGGTCGGTCGGGTCGGATCGCCTTGGTGATGCGGGTGCGCACGGAGCGCAGGGCCTGCCGGAGTTCGGCCGGTTCGATGTCGGTGATGTCGGCGTCGAAGGTGAGGAGCAGTCCTGCCAGTCCTGGCCATGACCATGCGCCGAGGGTGAGCCGGCACGTGGTTTCGGTGACGTACCCGACTGTTGATCCGCCGGGGGCGAACCGGGCGACGGTGGAGGCGGGCAGGGCGAGGATGGCTGAGCCGCGGCATGGCCATTCGGCGGCGGCGTCTCCGCGGTCGTGTGCGGTCATGACGAAGGCGACGGGATCGCCGTGCGGGATGTCACGTCGGTCGAAGGGGGTGTGCGTGGGCATGTGTGGTTCGATGCGATCCATGCGCATCGCGCGCCATCGGTCCGCATCCGGGTCGAAGGCGACCAGGTACCAGCGAGCGGCCCAGACCACGAGGTCGTGCGGCTCCAGCGTGAGCGTGACGGGTTCGCCGTCACCGGTGTAGTCCACGCGAACGAGGTGCTGCCGGTTGATCGCGCTGCCGACGGCGCGGACGATCTCGGCGTCGATCGGTGGCGCGGGAAACTCCCAGTAGTTGCGGGCCGTAAGGACGGTGAACGCTTCGGCGTGCGCGCGGCTGCGCGCGGGCATCGCCTGGTGCAGCGTGGCGAGAGCACGGGCCGCGTTCTCGCGGATGCCGGAGAGGACCGTCGGCACGGTCTGGAGCGCGACGGCCGTGGCGACGGCCTGGTCCTCATCGAACACGACCGGCGGCAGGCGGGTAGCGAGACCGAGCCGATATCCGCCACCCGCTCCGCGGACGGCCTCGATCTCGTACCCGAGGTCCCGGAGCGTATCGATATCGCGACGCACGGTTCTCACAGACGTTCCGAGCCGGGTGGCGAGTTCTTCGGCGGTCAGGGTCGCACCGATCCCGAAGATGGACAGCAGCTTGAGCGTCCGCGCGGAGGTGGCAGCCATGATTGTGCGATTCTCCCACCGATAGCGGTCACTCGATGGCAACTATGCCCGCCATGGTGACCGGCATGACCGATTCACCGAGCCCCCGAGAGGGCACCCTCACCTCTGAGGCATCTCCGACGGGCGCGACCATGGCGCTGTTGGTGGTGCTCTTCGGTTCCTTCATGGACCTTCTCGACGCGACGATCGTCACCGTCGCGGCCCCGGCGATAGCCCAGGACCTGGGCGCCGGCGACGCTCAGATCCAGTGGACGATCGCCGCCTACACCCTCGCACTGGGCGCGGGCCTGATCACCGGGGGACGGCTCGGTGATCAGTACGGCCGCAAGCGGCTGTTCATGATCGGGCTGGCCGGGTTCATGGTCACCTCGGCACTGTGCGCGCTGGCCGTCGATCCGGGGATGCTCATCGGCATGCGGGCCGGGCAGGGACTGACCGCCGGGATCATGGTCCCGCAGGTGTTCGGGATCATCCGGGCGTCATTCGCTCCGGGCGAGCGTGCCAAGGCGTTCGGCGCCTACGGAGCGGTCCAGGGCCTCGCCTCGGTCGCCGGCCCGCTGCTGGGCGGGCTGCTCGTCGACATCGACCTGTTCGACCTGGGCTGGCGCACGATCTTCTGGATCAACGTGCCCGTCTCGATCCTGGCGCTCATCATCGGTGCGAAGGTCCTGCCGGAGTCCCGTTCCGCCTCGACCGCGCGACCGGACCTCCCCGGCGCGCTCCTCGCGGCCACGGGCATCCTTCTCCTGCTGCTGCCGATCATCCAGACCGAGACATGGGGATGGACCTGGGCCGGCTCCGCCCTCCTCGCAGCCGGAATCATCGTGCTCGCGATCTTCCTCGCCCACGAGCGCCGCCTCACCAGACGCGGGGACGAACCTGTCTTCGACCCGGCCCTGCTGAGAATCCGCGCCTTCGCAGTCGGCCTGAGCGCCTCGGTGCTCTTCTTCGGCGGCATCGGGTCGTACTTCCTCACCCTCTCGGTCTACCTCCAGAACGGAACCGGCCGAACCGCATGGGAGACCGGCCTGGTGATCCTCCCGTACGCGCTCGGCTCGATCATCACCTCCGGCCTCGGCGTCGCGCTCGCCGCCAAGGCGGGCAGAACGCTCCTGATCGCCGGCTCGCTCACCATCGCGGCCTCCCAGCTCGTCCTGTGGTACATCGTCAAGGACGGCAACGATCCCGGATACTGGCTCCTCGCCCTCGCGCTCTTCATCGGTGGCCTCGGGCTCGGTCTCGCCGCACCCATTCTCGTCAACGTCGTCCTCGCCGGAGTCCCCGGACGCAACGCGGGCGCCGCGGGCGGGGTGCTCTCCACCGTCAACCAGATCGGCGGCGCCGTCGGCATCGCCGTGCTCGGCACGATCTTCTTCACTTCCGTCACCGATTCGGCCACCGGAGCACCGGTGCTGCCCGACTACGGTCACGCGCTCAGCATCGTCCTGATCGCCTCCGCCGCGCTTTACCTGATCACGGCGCTCGTGATGCTGGCACTCCCGAAAGCCCCGCACGCCTCTGCCGGACCGAGGTGAGCCGAACGCTCGGTCATGGACGCGGACGGCGGCGGCCCAGGCCGCATGACAACCGGTTACACCCGGGCGAGCTGGGCGGCCGTGATGGGACGCAGGCTGTCGAGGAGCGCGAACAGCTCCTGAGGGGTCAAGGCCATGCCGGAAGCCTGGACCAGAGCGCCCCCGTGCCAGGCGAACGCCGCGACCTCCCCGCTCGAGTCCTCACGAATCCACCGGTCACCCTCTGACGGGGTGCAGGAGACGCCGTCTGTGCCCCAGCTGACGACAGGGAACGGCGAGCCGCACGCGGTCTTCGGCGTGGCGGCCGTGGCAGGACGGAGGAAAACCTGGACCTCCGTCCGGTTCGGGCGCGTGTACTCGAGCAGGATCGCCGTCCCGTCCTCCTCGCCGGTCCACAGCTCGGCTCGCCTGATGGAGTAGCCCGGCATCTCCGGTGCGAGCAGCGGGATGCCCGACCGCCGGAAGGCCAGGGCCTCCTGCCACTCGTTCAGCGGATCCCGCACCTGGCCCGAGATCACGTGCACCGACAACAGCACGCCGGTGACCGTGATCGCGGCCCACCGGTCACGGGCCCACCACGCTGCCGCCACGTACCCGAGCACCCCGGCGACGACCCACACCCCAGTGGTCCACATCTCGTCGAAGCCGAAGAGGTAGAAGTCGGGGATGACCTGCATCAGCGCCGATCCCAGCACGGGCGTCGCGATCGGCCCGGCGATCGCCACGGCACCCCAGCGCGGCATCCGCAGCAGCGCCGCGCCCGCCGCACCGATCGGGAAAGGAACCAAGAGCATCAGCGCACTGTTCAGCATCGTGCCGAGTTCGTGCTCCTGTGCGATCGTATCGGCGTAGATCAAGGCCACGACCGCCCCGACCATGAGCCCTATCACTGCGCCTTTCAGCGATCTCATAACGCAGCATCCCACCACGAAACGCGGACAACCCGCAGCCGCGCCTGCTGGGGCACTGTGGGACTGGGCTCACGACGCTGCGGTCTCGATCACGTCACCTGGCGCGCACTCGCACGGTGGGCGAGCCGCTTGTCACACAGGTGATCAGGTCAGGATGGAGAATCGTTGATCAAGATCGAAGATCCTGAGGAGGCGGAAGACGCGATCGGGAACATGGGACAGATGCAGCTGTCCGCCGACGTCTCGGGCCTTGCTATCGGCCCGGATGAGCGCTGTGAGTCCTGACGCGTCCATGAACGAAACGTCGCCCAGGTCGACCTCGGTGGTCGAGCTCGGGCCGTTCATCGTGTCGAAGAGCAGCTCCTGCAGTGGCAGCGCCGCAGCCAGGTCGACCTCTCCGCTGACCATGATCTTCGCGGAGCCGCTCACCGCCTGCTCGGAAAGTTGGAAATGTTCCATATGTAGGCCTGGATTGGCATGTTTCCCGTTCATATCCGCCTCCAGCCGGATCCCCCTCGCTCCATGCTGTCGGGGCTCCGGCGGCCGCAGTAGGGCCGAAAGTCCCGGTCCTTGTCCTCCGATGGTCCTCTGGGATGGCGGATGTGGACGACGAAGAGATCGTGGGCGATACGGCCCGCGCTCACTGCCGATCATCAGGGGCGGGACGGGTACGGGAGGCGAGTGCGACACCGAGCTGGGCCCGCTGGTGCGCGCGTTCACCTATGACCAAGCCGGTAGAGGGACGGCCAGGGCCCGGACCGCGTCCTCGTCGACCTCCACGCCCAGGCCGGGACCGGAGGGCACGTGAGCGGTGCCGTCGCTGATCACGACGTCTGGACCGCGTACGTAAGGTGATCGGACGAACTGGGGGCCGTTGAGGTCGGCCGGGTGGGTGATGCCGAACGCCGCGAACAGATGGAGGGAGGCCGCCAGGCCCACGGCGGAGTCCGTGAGACCGGAGCCGACAAGGCCGATTCCGCTGTCCTCGGCCAGTGAGCAGAGACGGCGGGACAGCAGGAGGCCGCCGGTTCGCTGGACCTTGGCCACGGCCAGGTCGAGGGCGCCGAGACGGATGAAGGTGGCCAGGTCGGACGGGTGGACCAGGCTTTCGTCGAGGGCGATCGGGATCGGGCTCCGGTCGCGCAGCCGGCTCAGGCCGATCGGGTCGTTGGCCCGGAGCGGCTGTTCGAGCAGGCTGACCGCCAGCGGCTCGATGCGGCGTGCCAGGCGGAAGGCCTGGTCGAGGGTGTAGGCCTGGTTGGCGTCGATCCAGAGCGGCGCGTCGGGCGCGCGGGCGCGGACCGCTGCCACGCGTTCGGCGTCGTGTTCGGGCGAAGAGATGCCCACCTTCGTCTTGAACGCCCGATATCCGGCCGCCAGGCCCTCTTCCGTCTCCTTGGCCGCCGATTCGGGGTCGGCGCCCGACACGATCCAGGCCAGGGGGATCTCGTCAACCCGGCGCTGGCCCCAGAGCTCGCCGATGGAGACGCCCAGGGCCCGGCCGACGAGATCGTGCAGGGCCACGTCGACCGCCGCCTTGGCCAAGGGGGCACCGAGGGTGTATCCGGGACTGATGGCCCGCTCGAAGAGGCGGATCGCGCCGTCGAGGTCCCAGACCGGATGGCCGACCAGGGCGGGGGCCAGGTATCCGCGGATGGTCGAGACGATGCTCTCTGTCGTCTCGTAGGTCCAGGTCGGGGCCGGAGTGGCTTCGCCCCACCCGGCCAGGCCATCCGCGCCGACGCGGACCAGGACGCGGGCATGCGCGCCGCCCGCGCGGGTGACGGTGCCACCGGAGATCTTGAAGTCGCGGAGCGCGGGCAGGTGCAGGACGAAGCATTCGACCGAATCCACGGTCATTCTCGGGCCGGGCACTTTCCTCCTTTGAAAAGGAATGAATTCATTCCATGAAGTCGCACTTCAGAGGGGGTGATAGGCAGGAGGAAATCACGAAATAAACGGCTGGACAACTCTTGACCGTCTCTTTCTGCTCAGGCATGATTCCGGCCATGACACCGCCGATCGGATCAAATTCATTCTCTCAGGGAATGAAATCGGAAAAGGTGGCGGCCGCACTGCGGGAGCGGATCGCCGACGAGGGCTGGTCCGTGGGGGGGGGGGGGGGCGGCGGGCCGGCGGGGTACGCGGACGAGGGGTGCGGGGGGAAGACCCGCAGCGCGGTGGGGGGGGGGGTCTTGGGCGG
>NZ_JBSGFQ010000114.1:0-40037 GCF_053603495.1 Nonomuraea sp. NPDC004186
GTGGAGAAGGCCAACAACACGCCGTATGGGTTGTCGGCGGGGATCTGGACGGAGAAGGGGTCGCGGATCCTGTGGATGGCTGACCGGTTGCGGGCGGGGGTGGTGTGGGCCAACACGTTCAACAAGTTCGATCCGGCCTCGCCGTTCGGCGGTTACAAGGAGTCCGGTTACGGCCGCGAAGGCGGTCTGCACGGATTGGAGGCATACCTCGATGTCTGATCGACGAGTGACCGTGCGCAAAACGTACAAGCTCTTCATCGGTGGAGCGTTCCCGCGCTCGGAGAGCGGGAGGTCGTACCCCGTGACGCGAACGGAGCACGCCGCCAGAGCCTCGCGCAAGGACGCCCGCGACGCCGTGGTGGCCGCCCGCAAGGCGTTCCCCGGCTGGTCGGGCGCCACCGCCTACAACCGGGGCCAGATCCTCTACCGGGTCGCCGAGATGCTGGAGGGCCGCCGCGCCCAGTTCGCCGACGAGCTCGGCGGCCCGCGCAAGCAGGCGCTGGAGCAGGTGGACGCCGCCGTCGACCGGCTCGTCTGGTACGCGGGCTGGTCCGACAAGATCGCCGCCGTGCGCGGCACGGCCAACCCGGTCGCGGGCCCGTACTTCAACCTGTCCTCGCCGGAACCGGCCGGGGTGGTCGCGGTCATCGCGCCCGCCGAGCCCCTCCTCGGCCTCGTCACCGCCGTCGCACCCGTGATCGTCACCGGCAACACCTGCGTCGTGGTCGCCTCGGAGCGCGCGCCGCTGCCCGCGATCACGTTCGCCGAAGTGCTGGCCACCTCCGACCTGCCGGGCGGCGTCGTGAACATCCTCACCGGGCACCAGGCCGAGCTGGCCCCGTGGCTGGCGGCGCACATGGACGTCAACGGGCTCGACCTCACCGGCGTGGCGGCCCCCGAGCTGAAGCAGGCCTGCGAACAGGCTGCGGCCGAGAACTTCAAACGTGTGCTCACCGCGGCGGAGGACCACGGGACGAGACGCATGACCACGTTCATGGAGACCAAGACGGTCTGGCACCCCGCCGGGATCTGATCGACCCCGCACCCGCAAGGACACGGCGCATGGGCCGTGCCCTCGGCTCATCCATCCCCGAATCTGGAGGAACCCCCATGGAACCCACCGGTGTTCTCGTCGTCGGGAGCATCACCGCGGACGTCACGGCGTTCAGCCGGCGGCTGCCGCGGCGCGGTGAGACCGTGCTCGGCGACGACTTCACCCTCGTGCTCGGCGGCAAGGGCGCGAACCAGGCCGTGGCCGCGGCCCACTCGGGCGCGCCGACCTGGATGGCCGCCTGCGTGGGCCAGGACCCGTTCCGCGACATCGTGCTGTCCGGCCTGGAGACGCACGGCGTCACGCTCACCGAGGTCCGCACGGTCGAAGGCCGTACGGGCGTCGCCCACATCCGCGTGGACGCCTCGGGCGAGAACGACATCGTCATCACGCCGCTCGCCAACGCCTCCCTCGACGAGGCGATGGTCACGGAGAGCATCGAGCGCGTCCGCGACCGGGTCGGAGTCCTGCTGCTCCAGCTCGAGATCCGGACGGAGGTCGCCTGCCACGCGGCGCGGGAGGGCGCGGCGGCCGGGCTGACCGTGGTCCTGGACCCGGCGCCCGCCCAGGAGCTGCCGGACGACGTGTGGCCGTACCTCGACATCGTGACCCCGAACGAGAGCGAGGCCACCGTGCTGACCGGCGTGCAGGTCACGGACCTGGAGTCGGCGGAGCGCGCGGCGGCCTGGTTCCTGGAGCGCGGCGTGAGCCACGCGATCATCACCCTCGGCGCGGGCGGCGCCCTGTCGGTCACGAAGGAGCGCACCCGCCACTTCCCCGCGTACGCCGTGACGCCCGTGGACACCACGGCGGCCGGCGACGCGTTCACCGGCTTCTTCGGCGGCGCCCTCGCCGCCGGCCTCGATGTGGACACCGCCATCCAGTACGGCATGGCGGCCGGCGCCCTGGCCACCACCAAGGCGGGAGCCAGCCCCTCGCTCCCCGGCAAGGACGAGGTCGAGCCAATGGTCAACACCTCCATGGAAGGAGCCACCCGATGAGGCGCAACCAAGGAACGCTCAACGCCCAGCTCGCCCGCGTGATCTCCGAGCTCGGCCACACGGACACGATCGTGGTCACCGACGCGGGACTGCCCATCCCGAGGGAGGTGGAACGCGTGGACCTGGCCGTCAGGGAGAACCTGCCGCGTTTCCTCGACCTGCTGGACGCGGTGCTCGACGAGGTGGCCGTGGAGGGCGTGCGGCTGTCCGAGGAGATCAAGCAGCACAGCCCGGACATGCTGGCCGCGATCGAGGAGCGGTTCGACCGGCTCGGCCTGACGCTGGAGTTCCTGCCGCACACCGAGTTCAAGCAGGCCACCGCCGGAGCCAGGGCGGCCGTGCGCTCCGGCGAGTTCACCCCGTACGCCAACGTCCTGCTCACCGCGGGCGTCGTGTACTGATCGGGAGCCTGGCATGCATCTCCAGCTGGCCGATGTGCGCAAGTCCTTCGGCGACAACAGCGTTCTGCGCGGCGTCAGCTTCGACGTCGGACCCGGCGAGGTCGTGGCCCTCGTCGGGGAGAACGGGGCGGGCAAGTCCACGCTCACCCGGGTGATCTCCGGCGCGCACCAGCCCGACTCGGGACGGCTGCTGATCGACGGGACCGCGACGGTGCTCAAGGACCCGCAGGCCGCGATGGCACAGGGCATCGAGGTCATCTACCAGGAGTTCCAGCAGAACCTGTTCCCGCACCTCAGCGTGGCCGAGAACATGTACGTGCTGGACCGCGAGCGCGTCTTCGGCCGCCTGTTCGTCTCCAAGCAGCGCATGGCCGCCGAGGCCAGGCAGGCGCTGCGCCGCCTCGGCATGGAGATCGACGTGCATCGCCAGGTCAGCGAGCTGAGCGTGGCCGAGCGGCAGATGCTCGAGATCGCCAAGGCGATGACGCACGAGCTGCGGCTGATCATCCTCGACGAGCCGACCGCGGCGCTCGACGAGCAGGAGTCCGAGCAGCTCTTCGCGCAGGTGAACCGGCTGCGCGAGGCCGGCGTCTCGGTGATCTACATCAGCCACCGGCTGGACGAGGTCTTCGCCCTGTCGGACCGCATCGTCGTGCTCCGCGACGGCCGGGTCACGCTCGACGCCCCCACCGAGCGGCTCACCCCGGCCGAGGTCGTCACCGCGATGGTCGGCGACGCCGTGGACGACTTCTACCCCAAGGACCGCAACGCCGGGGACGAGGTCGTGCTGGAGGTGCGCGGCGGTGGCGGCACCCGCTTCCACGACATCGACCTCCAGGTCAGGGCCGGCGAGGTGGTCGGCATCGGCGGCGTGGTCGGCTGCGGGCGCAGCGACCTGCTGCGCGCGCTGTTCGGCCTGCAGCCGATGACCGGCGGGTCCGTGCTCGTGGACGGCTCCGGCGTACGCGTCGCGAGCGTCCAGGACGCGATCGGCAGCCGGATCGCCTACCTGTCGCCCGACCGGCAGGCGGAGGGCCTGTGCATGGGCCAGTCTGTCGAGGCGAACGTGTCGCTGGCCTCGCTGCGCGACTTCAGCTCCGGGAGCGGAGTCGTACGGCGCGGCAAGGAGCGCGCCGCCACCGGCGCGGTCATCTCGGAGCTGCGGGTGCGCGCCGCCTCCCCGTCGATCGCGGTCAGCTCGCTGTCCGGCGGCAACCAGCAGAAGGCCCTGTTCGCCAAGTGGGTGATGACCCGGCCGCGGGTGCTGCTCATGGACGAGCCGACCCGCGGCGTGGACGTCGGGGCCAAGACCGAGATCTACCGGATCATCAACCAGCTCACCGCGGACGGCGTCGCCGTCCTGCTCGTGAGCTCCGACCTGCCGGAACTCGTCGCCATGTCCGACCGCGTGGTCGTGATGCGCGAGGGACGGCTCGTCGCCGAGCTGACCGGCGACGACCTCGACGAGCAGTCCATCCTCAAGCACGCACTGGTAGGTGCCGCATGACCTCGAAGCTCAAGACCGTCGCGGGCCGGCTGCGCGCGGTGTGGATGCTCCTCCTGGTAGGGATCGTCCTCTCGGTGGCCTCGCCGGTCTTCCTCACCCCGACGAACCTGCTCAACGTCGCGCTCGCGACCTCCGTGGCCGCGCTGCTCGCGGCCGGGCAGACCTATGTGATCATCCTTGCCGAGATCGACCTGTCCGTGGGCTCGGCGCTCGGCTTCTCCGCCGTCGTCACCGCCTTGACGCTCGGCCCGTACGGGCTGATCCCCGCGCTGGCCGCGGGCCTGGCGACCGGCGCGGCCATCGGGCTGGTCAACGGCCTGCTCGTGACCAGGACCAGGATGCCGTCGTTCATCGCGACGCTGGCCACGATGTCGGTGTTCGCGGGGCTCACCCTGCACATCACCTCGGGCAACCCGATCCCGGTGACGGACTACGACTTCCAGGGGATCGGGCAGGCTCGGTTCGCGGGCGTGCCGGTGCCGGTGTGGATCATGCTGGTGGCGTTCGGGATCTTCGGGTACGTCCTGGCCCGCACCCGCTTCGGCCGTTACGTCTACGCCACCGGCGACAACGTCGAGGCCGCCCGGCTGTCCGGCATCAGGGTGCACCGCGTCAAGATCCTCGCCTTCGTCATCAGCGGCGTGCTGGCGTCCCTGGCCGGGTTCATCATCACCGCCCGGCTGTCCACGGCCCAGCCGACCGCCGGCGCCGGCCTGGAGCTGGACGCGATCGCGGCCGTCATCATCGGCGGCACCAGCCTGGCCGGCGGTCGCGGCACCCTGCTCGGCACCCTCGTCGGGGCGCTCGTGCTCGGCGTCATCGACAACGGCATGAACCTGCTCGACGTCTCCCCGTTCCTGCAGGACGTGGTGAAGGGCCTGGTCATCCTCCTGGCCGTCTTCCTCGACCGCAACGTGGACATCCTGCGCAGGCTCGTGCCACGCAGGGCCGAATCCCCCGTCCGTACCCCAGAACTCGCCCAGCACATCTAAAGGAAAGATCCATGCGCACTCCCCGCAAACTCGTCGCCGTCGCGATCCTGGCCGCCGTCTCCCTCACCGCCTGCAGCCGGGGCGGCGAGGAGGCGACCACGGGCGCCTCCCAGGCGTCCGGCAAGAAGGACGCCACGATCATCATGAGCACGCTCGGCAACCCGTTCTTCATCAGCGTGAAGGACGGCGCCGAGGCCCAGGCCGCCAAGAGCGGCATCACCCTGAACGTGCAGAACGCCGACAACTCCGACGCCACCTTCCTCAACCAGGCGACGACCGCCATCTCCAAGCAGACCGGGATCCTCATCCTCGACCCGGTGGGCAGCCAGTCGGCCAGCAGTTCCGTCACCCAGGCGAACTCGGCGAGCATCCCCGTGATGGCCTTCGACCGCAAGCCGTCCGGCGGCAAGCTGGCCACGTTCGTCGGCTACGACGCCGTCCAGGCCGGCAAGAACGCGGCCGACGCGCTGGCCGAGGCCGTCGGCGGAAAGGGCAAGGTCGTCGAGATCCAGGGCATCCTCGGCACCAACGTGGCCCAGGACCGCAGCAAGGGCTTCCAGCAGCAGATCGCCACGCACAAGGACATCAAGGTCGTCGCCACGCAGGCGGCCGACTTCGACCGGGCCAAGGCCCTGAACGTCATGACGAACGTGCTGCAGGCCAACCCCGACATCGACGGCGTGTACGCGGCCAACGACGAGATGGCCATGGGCGTGCTGTCCGCGCTCAAGGCCCGCAACCTGGTGGGCAAGGTCAAGGTCGTCGGCAACGACGGCATCGCCGACGCGCTGGCCGCCGTCGCGGCGGGCGAGATGTACGCCACGAACGCCGAGTCGCCGTTCGCGCTCGGGCAGAAGGTGGTCTCGCTGGCCTCCGACGTCCTGGGCGGCAAGCAGGTGCAGGCCGACGAGACGCTGCAGGGCAAGCTCGTCAAGAAGGACAACGTGAAGGAGTACGCGGACTACCTCGTCGGCCTCGGCGACAAGTCCGGCGTCCCGGACAGCCTCAAGTAGGAGCTCCCTGGCCCATGGCGACCCCCGGTTCCGGGGGTCGCCATTACGGCTTTGTGGCGGTATCGCGGGTGGGGGCCCTGGTCGGCCTGCCGCGGGACCTGCCGGCCGATCCGTGCGACGCGCTGCCGCGACCGCGTACGGAAGTCGCCGCCACACCGTAAGTTACTGACGAGTAGGGCTTCCTTACTTACCGAGTACTCGGTAAGTTGCGAGTAATTCACACCGTGATAACCGGACCAGTGAGCCGGTCGGCGTCGAAGAGGAGGCACGCAATGGCACGAGCGGAGAGTGGCCGGGTCCGCCGCCCGGCCGCCGCGCGACGGGAGCAGATCCTCGCCGTCGCCGCGGACGCGTTCGCCGTCGCGGGCTTCCGGGGCACGAGCCTGGCCGACGTGGCCCAGAAGGTCGGAGTCTCCCAGCCGGGGTTGCTGCACCACTTCGACAGCAAGGAATCCCTCATCCTCGCGGTGCTCCAGCAGCGCGACCTCCAAGACGAGCAGCACGTCGAAGCGCAGTTCCAGGGTGTGGAGGTTACCACCAGGGAATGGCTGATGGCGTTCTGCCGCCGCAACGAGACCCAACCCGGCCTCGTCCGGCTGTTCACCGTCCAGTCGGCCGAGAGCCTCAACCCGGCGCACCCGGCCCACGACTTCTTCTACCAGCGCAACCAGCGAGTCCGCGGCCGGATCGCCCGGCTGGTCATCGCCGACCAGGAGAAGGGGCGGCTGTCCCCGTCCCTCGATCCGGCCGCCACGGCCGCCGAACTGGTCTCTCTGATGAACGGCCTGCAGCTGCAATGGCTCCGCGACCCCGCGATCGACATGTGCGGGCTCTTCGAGACGAGTCTGCTGCGGCTCGAAGCGATCCCGAGCACGAAGGCCTGACCTTCCAGAAACACCCCCCGGCGCCGGTCCCGCGTGGACCGGTGCGTCAGCCGGCATGACGGCGCAGGCGCAGGCGGCGTCGTCCCCGGCTTCACGAGGAGTTCCACCATGCGCACAGGCGTACAAAGCCGTCCATACTCCCGTACGAATCTCCGAGTCCTGCTGGCGCTGGCCCTGTCGTCCGCGTTGACGGCAGGCTGCCAGTCCGCGGTCCAGCTGGAGCGGCAACAAGCCGCCGGCGGGTCCACCGCGAGCTGCCGCGAGGGCGGCACGCTGGTCGTCGCCAGCGCCCAGCCGCCCATCCCCGGCCGGGTGCTCGCCCAGGGCGCCGCGAACCTGTTCTGGGTACGCGGGGTCTTCGAACCGCTCATGAGCGTCAAGGACGGCGACATCGCGAACCCGGTCCCGTTGCTGGCCACCGCGTGGAAGGTCGGCGCCGACGACCGGACGGCCACGCTCAGCCTGCGCCAGGGCGTGACCTTCCATTCCGGCCGCCCCTTCACCTCGGCCGACGTGCTGTTCACCTTCAAGCAGGCGCTCGAACCGGCGAGCCCGTCGAACGACAAGCAGATCATCGGCGGCTGGCGGCTCAAGGCGACCGGCGACCATGAGGTGACGATCGAGTCCGAGACACCCCTGTCGCCCGTGCTGGCGAGCGTCCTCGACGACACCCCCATCGTGGACTCGCAGACCTACAAGGACCTCGCCGACGGCTCGAAGTTCGTCGGGACCGGGCCGTACAAGGTGGAGCGGTACCAGCCGGGCGCCCAGCTCGTGCTGGTCCGCAACGACCGTTATTGGCAGCGGGGCCTGCCACACCTCGACCGCATCGAGAACGTGGTCATCGCGGACTCGACCGCTCAGCTCGCCGCGCTGCGGTCCGGGCGGACGCAGCTGGCCTCCGGCCTGACGACGCAGGACGCCGCCACCGTCACCCAGAAGGGCGGCCAGTTCCAGCTCTACGAGGGCCAGCAGGTGCTGTACTCCCTCGTCCTGGACACCGCGAGCGGAGCGTTCGCCAAGAAGGAGGCCCGCCAGGCCGTCGGGTACGCCATCGACCGCGACCGCATCAAGCAGCAGGTCTTCAGCGGCCTCGGCGAGACCGGCGGCCTGGTGTGGCCGGCCGGACCGGAGTACCCCAAGGACCGCGAGAACGCCTACCGCCACGATCCCGCCCGGGCACGGGAGCTGATCAAGGAAGCCGGCGCGAGCGGGGCCGAGGTGCCGATCACCATCATCAACAACCCCCAGTTGCAGGCCGTGTACCAGATCATCGCCAACAACCTCACCGACGTCGGGCTCCGGCCGAAGCTGGTCGCCCTGCCCGCGCCGGACTACCAGTCGCGGCTCGCCGCCGGGAAGGGCGGCAACTACCTGTCCTTCCGCGGGCAGGTGCCCAGCCCGTCGCTGGTCGCGCAGACGAATCCGGACGTACGCCTGCAAGGCGCCCACCGCACCTTCACCAGCAAGGAGTACACCGCCCTCGTGCGCGGGGTGATCGAGGCGGGCGGCGGGCAGGCCGGCGCGGAGGCGGTGCGGAAGCTCACCGCGTACATGCTCGACCAGGCGGTCCAGCACGTGCTGGCGACGACGCCGGCCATCACGGTCAAGTCCACGGCCGTCCAGGGGTTCTCCCTGGTCTCCGGCGGGCTCCTCTCGCGTGAGACGTGCCTGGTCCGATGATCCGCTACCTGGTCAAGCGCGTCCCGTCGGTGGTCCTGGTGCTGCTGGCCACCAGCGTGATCGCGTTCCTGCTGCCGCGGCTGACCCCTGGCGATCCGGCCGCCGTGATCGCCGGCCCGGAGGCCACCCCCGAGACCATCGCCGCCGTACGCGCCCAGCTGGGCCTGGACCAGCCGCTGGTGTCGCAGTACCTGAGCTGGATGGGCGGCCTGTTCACCGGCGACCTCGGGCGGTCCTTCCAGTACGGCCGTCCGGTGGCCGAGCTGATCGCGACCCGGGTCGGCAGCACCGTGGAGCTGGCGGTGCTGGCCGGGCTGTTCCTGGCCGTGGTCGGGATCGGCCTGGGCGTGCTGGCCGGCTCCGCCCGCTCGCGGTGGTCGCGTGCGCTCGCCGACGCGACGAACACCAGCCTGCTGGCCGCGCCCCCGTTCCTGGTCGGGCTGCTGCTCATCCTGGCGTTCGGGGTCGCGATCCGGATCCTGCCGATCAGCGGGGAGATGTCGGTGCTGGAGCGCCCGGACCTCGGGCTGCAGTACCTGCTGCTGCCCTCGCTGGCGCTGGCCCTGCCGATGTCGGCCGGGGTGGCGCGGCTGGTGCAGACCTCGATGCTGGCGGTGCGCCAGGAGGACTTCGTCGACCTGGCGGTGGCCAAGGGCGTGCCGACCCGGCGGATCAGCGTCCGGCACGTGCTGCGCAACAGCCTCGGCCCGGCGGTGGTGGCGATCGGGATCAGGTTCGGCGACCTGCTGGCCGGCGCGGTGGTCATCGAGGCGATCTTCGCCAGGAACGGGCTGGGACAGCTGGCCGTCTCGGCCGCTCAGAGCGCCGACTACGCGGTCATCCAGGTGCTCATCGTCGGCACGGTGCTCATCGCCGTGATCGCGCAGCTGCTGACGGAGATCTCCCTGGCCGCCCTCGACCCCCGCATCCGATTGGGGCAGTGACATGACGATTGCGAAGAGAGCGCCCGTGATCGCGGCGGGGGAGAGGCCGGTCCGGCGGCGGCGCGAGCGCGGCGGCGCGCCGGCCCGCTACGCGCAGGCGTTCCGGACCCCGAAGGGGCTCGCGGGGGCCGTCCTGCTGACGCTGCTGGTCGCGCTGGCCCTGCTCGCGCCGGTGCTCGCCCCCGGTGGCTACGACCAGCAGGCCAGGGACGCGCTCGCCGGGCCGTCCATGGGACACCCGCTGGGCACCGACGAGTTCGGGCGCGACATCGTTGTGCGGACGCTGTACGGCCTGCGTACCGACCTGAGCCTGATCCTCACCGCGGTGCCGGTGAGCATGGCGATCGGCACCCTGCTCGGCCTGTCCGGCTACGTGTCGCGCAGGCTCGGCTCGGTGACCCAGCGCGTGCTGGACATCATCCTCGGCTTCCCCGGCCTGATCCTCGGCATCATGATCGTCATGATGATCGGCGCCGGCTGGAAGGCGCTGTTCACGGCGATCGTCATCGCCGGTCTGCCCGGCTTCGGCCGGCTCGCCCGCGCGGGCCTGCTCGCCCAGCAGCAGCGGGAGTACGTGCTGGCGGCCCGGGTGCTCGGCGTGCCGCGCTCGACGGTGATGGTCCGCCACATCCTGCCCAACGTGGCCGACCCGATCCTCGTGCAGGCCACCGTGTTCATGGTGGTCGCGATCTTCATCGAGGCCGGGCTGAGCATCGTCGGGCTCGGGATCAACCCGCCGAACCCGTCGCTGGGCGCGATGCTCAACGTGGGCGCCCGCTACATCGACAGCCTGCCCTCCTACGTGCTCGGCCCCGGCCTCGTCCTGCTGCTGCTCGCGCTGGCCTTCACCCTCCTGTCCGACGCTCTGAACCAGGCGGCGAACCGACGATGAACGACTCCCTGCTGGAGGTGCGCGGCCTGCGTACCCAGTTCGACACGCCGGACGGCGTGGTCCACGCGGTCAACGACGTGACGTTCTCGATCAGCCCCGGGCAGATCATCGGCATCGTGGGCGAGTCGGGCTCCGGCAAGTCCGTGGCCGCCCGCTCGATCCTGCGCATGGTGCGTCCCCCGGGACGGATCACCTCGGGGGAGGTGCGCTACCGCGGCACGGATCTGCTGACCCTGCCGGAGAAGCGGATGCGGGAACTGCGCGGCCGGGAGATCGCGATGGTGTTCCAGGACCCGCAGTCCGCGCTCAACCCCGCGATGACCGTCGGCGACCAGATCGCCGAAGCGCTGATCGTGCATGGCACCGGCAAACGGGCGGCCCGGCGGCGGGCCCTGGAGCTGCTGGTCCAGGTCGGCATCCCCGACGCCGAGCGCCGGATCGGCGACTACCCCCACCAGTTCTCCGGCGGCATGCGGCAGCGCGTCGTGATCGCGGTGGCCCTGGCCGGCTCGCCCTCGCTGCTGATCGCCGACGAGCCGACGACCGCGCTGGACGTGACCGTCCAGGCGCAGATCCTGCGGCTGCTCGGCCGGCTCCGCGACGAGCTGGGCATCGCCGTACTGATGATCACCCACGACATGGGCGTGGTGGCCGAGATGTGCGACGAGGTCGTCGTGATGTACGGCGGCCGGGTCATGGAACGCGGCCCGGTGGACGTCATCTTCGGCCGCCCGGAGCTGCCGTACACCGCCGACCTGCTCGCGGCCATGCCCCGCATCGACGAGCACTCCGCGGGGCGGCGGCTGCCCTCCATCCCCGGCGCTCCCCCTGACCCCGCCCGCCTGCCGGAAGGCTGCCCCTTCCACCCGCGCTGCCGCCTGAGCGAGGACGTCTGCGCGCGGGAGGTGCCGCAGCTGTCGCCGCGCGGCGGCGACGGGCACCTCGCCGCCTGCCATGTCACGCGGCGCGGCGCGGCGATCCCGCCGATGCGCACCGCCGCCGCCGAGGGCCGGCGCGACCGGACACCGGTGCCGCTGCTGGAGATCGACGGCCTGCGGGTGGACGTCGCCGCCGACAGGGCGGGACTGATCCGGCGTCACCGGCCGGTGTACGCCGTCGACGGGGTCAGCCTCACGGTGTCCAGCGGGGAGACCGTCGGGCTGGTGGGCGAGTCCGGCTGCGGCAAGTCCACCCTGGCCCGCACCATCGTCGGCATCAACGCGGCGGCCTCGGGGTCGGTCCGCGTCGGGGCCGGCGCCAGGGAGCTGCGGGAGACGGTGCAGTACGTGTTCCAGGACCCGTACGCGTCGTTGAACCCGCGCCGTACCATCCGCCAGTCCCTGGACGAGGCGCTCGCCGTGCGCGGTCTGCCGGCGGGCGAGCGTGACGCCGAGGTGGTGGCGCTCATGGAGCGCGTCGGCCTCAGCGAGCGCCACCTCGACCGCTACCCGCACGCCTTCTCCGGAGGGCAGCGCCAGCGCATCGGCATCGCCCGCGCCCTCGCGGCCCGGCCGAAGCTGCTGGTGCTCGACGAACCCGTCTCGGCGCTGGACGTGTCGATCCAGGCGCAGATCATCAACCTGCTGGAGTCCCTGCGTGACGAGCTCGATCTCGGTTACCTGTTCATCGCCCACGACCTCGCGGTGGTGCGGCACCTCAGCGACCGGGTCGCCGTGATGTACCTGGGCCGGTTCGTCGAGATCGGCGACGCCGAGTCGGTCTACACCGCGCCGCAACATCCGTACACGGCGGCGTTGCTGGCCTCGTCGCCGGTCCCGGAAACCGCCGGGCGCGCCCGCGAGCGGATCGTGCTCGGCGGGGATCTGCCCAGTCCCAGGAATCCGCCGACCGGCTGCCGGTTCCGCACCCGCTGTCCGATCGGGCCGCTGAACCGCCCGGACCGTACGGTCTGCGTCGAGCGGGCGCCGGAGCTCACGCCCACCGAAACGGGGCAGCTGGCCGCGTGCCACTTCGCCGGAGAGCTGGCCGCCACCGGAGCGGTGGCATGAGCGGGTGCTGCACCCCGGGCCGCCCGCCGTCCGGCGCGCCGACGGCGGCGGCTCAGCCCCTGCGGGCGGGGCGCGGCTCCGACGCCGGGATGGTGCTGCTGCCCGGCGGGCGGTTCCGGATGGGCAGCGAGGACGCCGAGGGCTTCCCCTCCGATGGTGAGGGCCCGGTCCGCCCGGTGGAGCTCTCGCCGTTCCTCATCGACCGCTGCGCAGTAACGAATGACGATTTTTCGGGATTCGTGGCCGAGACGGGCTACGTCACGGAAGCCGAACGGATCGGCTGGTCCTACGTCTTCGTCCGCTTCCTGAACCGGGACCTGCGCCGGATCTCGCCGCGGCCCGAGGTCACCCCGTGGTGGGCGGCCGTCCGGGGGGCGGACTGGCGCCATCCCGAAGGGCCGGGGAGCGGCCTGGACGACCGCGGCGACCATCCGGTCGTCCACGTGTCCTGGCACGACGCCGGCGCGTACGCCTGCTGGGCCGGCAAGCGGCTGCCGACCGAGGCGGAGTGGGAGTACGCCGCCCGAGGCGGCCACGACCAGCGCCGCTACCCGTGGGGCGACGAGCTCACCCCCGAGGGCCGGCACCTGGCCAACATCTGGCAGGGCCGCTTCCCGGTCACGAACACGGCCGAGGACGGCTACGCGGGGACCGCCCCGGCGCACGCGTTCCCGCCCAACGACTTCGGCCTGCACAACATGGCGGGCAACGTCTGGGAGTGGTGCGCCGACTGGTGGGGCACGGACCACCCCGCGCAGGCGCGGAACCCGGCCGGTCCGCCCTCGGGCACCGACCGGGTGACGCGCGGCGGCTCGTACCTCTGCCACGCCTCCTACTGCAACCGCTACCGGGTCGCCGCCCGCTCGCACAACACGCCGGACACCTCCGGAGGCAACACCGGCTTCCGCTGCGCCCGCGATCTCGACTGACCGACACACGAAGGGTTTCCATGCGCGTCATCTACATCGACGTCGACACGCTCCGAGCCGACCACACGCAGCCCTACGGCTACCAGCGGCCGACCACGCCGAACCTGCAGGCCCTGGCCGACAAGGGTGTGGTGTTCGAGCGTTACTACTGCTCCGACTCGCCCTGCCTGCCCTCGCGCACCGCGCTGACCAGCGGGCAGTTCGGCATCACGAACGGCGTCGTCGGGCACTTCGGCGAGGCCGCCAGGTACCGGCTCGACTCGGGCCACGGCAACCATCCCGAACGCCCGCTGCTCGGCCAGCGGCTGGGCGAGCACGGCTACTACACGGCCGCCGTGTCGATGTTCGCCGAGCGGCACCGGGCCTACTACTTCCTGGGCAACTTCCGCGAATCGATCCGGGCCAGCAACGAGATCAACGACGAGGACGGGCGCGACATCAACCGGGTCGGGCTGGACTGGATCCGCCGGCACGCGCACGAGGACGACTGGTACCTGCACCTGACCTACTGGGAGCCGCACACGCCGTACCTGACCGAGCCGGGCTGGACCGAGCAGGCGGCCGCCTCCGGGCCGCCCCCGGCCTGGCCCGACCAGGACGCCATCGACGGCCACGCGGAGGTCTACGGGCCGCGCAGCGCCCTCGACCTGCACTACTCGGTCCTGCCGCGCAGCTCCCCGGTCCCGCACAACATGCCGGAGGCCATCCGCACCCGAGCCGACTTCGAGCACCTCATCAACGGGTTCGACGGCACGATCATGTACTGGGACAGCCTGTTCGGGGAGCTGCTGGCCACGCTGGAGGAGCTCGGCATCGCCGGCGAGACCGCGATCATCGTGAGCGCCGACCACGGGGAGTCCTTCGGCGAGAACGGCTCCTACGCCGAGCACGGGCACGCCAACGAGCCGGTCCACCGGGTGCCGCTGGTCGTCTACTGGCCGGGCGTCACCGACGACCTGCCCGAGGACGCGCGCCGCTGCGACGCCCTGCTGTACAACATCGACCTCGCCCCCACGCTCTGCGACCTGCTGGACATCCCGGCCCCGGACGGGTGGCAGGGCGACTCGTTCGCCGACGCGGTACGCGGGTCCGAGATCCCGTCGCGCCCGTACCTGGTGCTCGGCCACGGGGCCCACACCTACCAGCGGGCGGTCCGCACCCGCGACCACCTCTACATGCGGACCTACCATCCGGGCAGCTTCCGCGCCGAGTGGGAGCAGCTCTTCAACGTCACCGCCGACCCGCACCTCACCACCGACCTGATCGAGAAGGAGCCGGAGCTGGCGGCGCAGATGCGTACGCACCTGTCGGAATGGTGGCACACCTACGCGGGCCGGCCGGGCGCGCTGCCCGACCCCATGCAGGCGACGCTGCAGGTCGGGCCGACCTACTACAACGACCCGGTCCGCTACATGGAGCACCTGCGCGCCACCGGCCGCGCCCACCTCGCGGACGACCTGGCGGAGCGACTGTCCACCGCCACCGGCGCCACGCCGGTCTCGTGGCACGCCACGGAGGCCGCCTGGACGCCCGAGCGGCACGCCGCGTGGAAACGCAGAATCGCCGCGGCCGGCCGCAAGGGCTCCTGATGGCCGTCCGCGCCACCCTTGACATGAACGGCCGCTGAGGAGATCGCATGCCACCGAACATCCTGTTGATCACCGCGGACGACATGGGCGGCGACACCCCGGGCTGCTTCGGCGGCCCGGCGGAGGTGACCCCCACCCTGGACCGGCTCGCCGCCGAGGGGATGACCTTCGGCCGCGCGCACGTGGCCATCGCGGTGTGCCAGCCTAGCCGGTCCGCGATCATGACCGGTCGCCTGCCGCACCGCAACGGCGCGCAGGGCTTCGAGCCGATCGCCGACGGAGTGCCGGTGCTCACCCGGGTCCTGCGCGAGGCCGGGTACATGTCGGGCATCCTCGGCAAGGTGGAGCATCTGCAGCCGGTGGAGGCGTTCGGCTGGGACTACGCGCTCGGCATGCGCGAGCTGGGGATGGGACGCGATCCGCGCGCCTACGGCGAGGCGTCGCGGCGGTTCATGGAGGAGGCGGCCGCGCAGGGGCGGCCCTGGTTCCTCATGGCCAACGCGCACGACCCGCACCGGCCGTACTCCGGCAGCCAGGACGAGCTGGACCGGTTCCCGGCCGAGGCCAGGGCCTCCTACCCGGCCCCGTCGAAGGTCTTCGGGCCGGCGGACGACGTCGGAGGGGTGCCCGGGTTCCTCCCCGACCTGCCGGAGGTGGCGCGGGAGTACCGCGAGTACTTGAGCTCGTCCCGCCGCTGCGACGACGTCGTCGCCGAGGTGCTGCGCGCGCTGGACGAGAGCGGCGCCGCGGGGGACACCCTGGTGGTGTTCCTGTCGGACAACGGGATCGCCGTGCCGTTCGCCAAGGCGAACTGCTACCTGCAGAGCAGTCGGACCCCGCTGATCGTCCGCTGGCCCGGGGTGACCCGCCCGGGCGGGCGCGAGAACACCGCGTTCGTGTCGACGATCGACCTGTTCCCCACGTTCTGCGCGGCGGCGGGCCTGCCCGGACCGGCCGGGCTGGACGGGCGGACCCTGCTCCCGCTGCTGCGCGGGGAGCCCCAGGACGGGCGGGACGCGGTGTTCACCGTGTTCCACGAGACGGCGGCGAAGGGCCGGTACGAGATGCGGTGCCGGCAGGACGACCGCTTCGGCTACATCTGGAACGAGTGGTCCGACGGCACCCGGGAGTACCGGGCCGAGAACATGATGGGACGCACCTGGCCCGCGATGCTCGCCGCCGCCTCCGGCGACGAGCGGCTCGCCGAGCGCGCCCGTTTCTACCGGCACCGGGCGCCCGAGGAGCTCTACGACCTGCACGCCGACCCGCATTCGCTGGCCGACCTGTCCGGCGACCCGGATCGCCGGAAGGACCTCGACGCGGCGCGGCAGGACCTGCTCGCGTGGATGGCCGGGACCGGCGACCCGCTGCTCGACACCTACCGGGCCTACCTCCAGGGGGCCGCCGTCAAGGCGCTCGACGACCCCGGCGCCGCTTGAGGGGTGTCAGGCCCGGTCGGCCGGCTCGAGAACGGGGCTATCCGCTATATTGCAAATGCAGCATAGGCGTTGCGGTATTTGCAATGAAGGAGTGCTCTCATGCGCGTGGTCACGTGGGCGGCGGTGGATCGGATCGCTCAGCAGGCCGGCCCGATCACGGAACCCTCGGACGGGCAGGTCCTCGGACGCCGGCGCCCGCGGAGGGTGAGCGGCCGATGAGACCCGCAGACGTGCTCGCGATCGGCGAGACCATGGTCATGGTCACCCCGACGGCGGGCGGCCGCCTCGACGCGGACAGCGCGTTCATCCTGCGCCCCGGCGGCGCGGAGTCGAACGTCGCCGCGCTGCTGGCCCGGCTCGGCCACGCCACGGCCTGGGCGAGCGCCGTCGGCCGCGACCCCCTCGGCGACCTGGTCCTCGACGCGCTGCGCGGCCACGGCGTGGACGTCGATCTGGTCCGCCGCGACGACGAGCGGCCCACCGCCGTGTACTTCAAGGACCCGACCGCCTCCGGCACCCGCGTCTACTACTACCGGCGCGGCTCGGCCGCCTCGGCCATGACCGTGGCCGAGGTCGCGGGCTGGGCCGCCCGGCCGTCCAGGATCACGCACATCTCCGGCATCACCGCGGCCATCTCCCCGCAGTGCCTGGAGCTGACCAGGCACATCGTGTTCGACCGGCCGCTCGGACCGGCCACGGTCAGCTTCGACGTCAACCACCGGCCGAGCCTGTGGAAGGACGGCGACGCCCCGGCCGTGCTCCTGGAGCTCGCCCAGCGCGCCGACATCGTCTTCGTCGGGCGCGACGAGGCGGCGGCGCTGTGGGGGACCTCCGACGCCGAGAGCGTGCGCCGGCTCATCGACCGGCCCCCGTACCTGATCGTCAAGGACGCCGCGATCGAGGCGGTCGCCTTCACCCCGGAGGGCGTCCATCGGGCGCCGTCGACGCCGGTCGAGGTGCTCGACGCCGTCGGCGCGGGGGACGCCTTCGCGGCCGGCTGGCTGAGCGGGTTCCTCGACGGCCGGGACGAGCTCACCCGCCTGCGGCTGGGACACTACGCGGCTTCCCGTGTCCTGACGTCCCCGGCCGACATGGCCGATCTTCCTCCCGCCGGTGAGATCGTCTCGCTGCTCGGACAAGGAGGACACCAGCATGTCGCAGACCGTCGCGCGGGCCATTGACATCGTCGGGTTCGTCTCCGTACGTCACCGCACGCTCGGCGAGATCGCCGATCACCTCGGCGTGCACAAGTCCACCGCGCTGCGCCTGCTGCAGACGCTGGAGGAAGGCGGTTTCGTACGGCGCGTCCCCGGCGGCATGTACGGCATGGGCTTCCAGCTCATCGCGCTCGGCCAGCTCGCGCTGGACCAGGTCGAGGCCCGCTCGCTCGCGCACCCGATCCTGCACGGCCTGAGCGAGCGCTACGGCCAGACGGTCCATCTGGGAGAGCTGGCCGGGGACCAGGTCATCTACGTGGACAAGATCGACGGCCGGGGCACCGTGGCCATGGGCTCGCGCATCGGGCTGCCCGCCCAGCCGCACACCGCCGCCGTCGCCAAGGTCATCTTCGCCTACCAGGACGCCACGACCTGGGCGCGGGTCATGGAGCGCATCACGTTCACCCGCTTCACCCCCACGACGATCACCACCGCCGAGGCGCTCGCGGCCGAGCTCGCCCTGACCAGGGAACGGGGCTGGGCCGAGGACGACGGCGAGCACGAGGACTACATCAACTGCGTGGCGCTGCCGGTCTTCGACGCCCGGGGCAAGGTCACGCACGCCATCTCGATCACCGCGCTGCGGGCGGTCGTACCAGTGGAAGAGCTGCGCGCGTACGTCGACGACCTGCGCGACGCGGCCCACGAGATCTCCAAGAGTCTGGGCTGGGGAGGAGACCGCTATGGACGCCGCTGACTTCTTCGACACACACCTCGGGAGCTGCCCGATTCTGGGCATCTTCCGCCACCTCGACCCCGTGGCCACCGTGGCCATGTGCGAGCGCGCCTGGGCGTTCGGCGTCGAGCTCATCGAGGTGCCCGTGCAGACGCCCGACGCGCTGCCGTCCCTGCGCGCGGCGCTGGACGCCGCCCGGGCCAACGGCAAGAGCGTCGGAGCGGGTACGGTCACCACGGCCGAGCAGCTGACCGCCGTCAGCGACCTGGGCGCCGCCTTCACCGTCGCGCCCGGACTCCACCCCGAGGTCGTGGCGGAGACGCTGCGGCTCGGGCTGCCGCACCTGCCGGGCGTGGCCACGTCCACGGAGATCGCCACCGCCCTCGGTCACGGGTTCACCTGGCTGAAGGCGTTCCCCGCCGCGCAGCTCGGGCCCGACTGGATCAAGGCGCAGCTCGCGCCGTTTCCCGTCGTCCGTTTCGTCGCCACGGGAGGTGTCGACGCCGGCAACGCGGCCGCCTTCCTGGCCGCGGGCTGCAGGGGAGTGGCCGTGGGATCGGCGCTGAGCGATCCGGACGCGCTGGAACAGCTGCGCAAGGTCACGAATTCCTGACCTCTCGACAGAGGGTGTTCTGCGGGTACGTGTCACACCAGGTCCTGTCACACGCGCTTGACCAGGTGTTTCATGGGCGATGAGCCGCTGCCGGGGCGCGTTCCCCGTCGGCGGCCACCCGCTGAACCGCCGAAAGGACGATCACGCATGGCACAGGACACGCAGCCGTCAGGCGCGCAGGCCATCGTCGACCCGGACGGCTGTCTGACACCTCGCGGACGGAGACATCCATGAAGATCGTGAAGCAGCCGCCGACCGTCAAGCTGCCCGCCGAGTGGTTCACCGGCGACGCCTGGGCCGACGTGATCTACCGGGGCGAGGACCCCTCCCGCGCGCGGGCGAACATGGTCAGGTTCGCGCCCGGAGCCCGTACCGCCTGGCACTCGCACGGCCTGGGCCAGACGCTCTACATCGTCGAGGGCGTCGCGCTGATCCAGTCGCGTGGCGGCGAGATCATCGAGGCCCATCCCGGCGACATCGTCCACACGCCGCCGGGCGAGGAGCACTGGCACGGCGCCGCCCCGGACCGGTTCATGATCCACCTCGCGATGTGGGAAGGCGACGACGCCGCCTGGCTGGACCACGTCACCGACGCCGAGTACAACGGGCCGCGCGTCAGCACGAAGCGCTAGAGGACGGCCTGGTCGGCCAGCTTCTTGACCTGGTCGGCGGGCACCGGAACTCCGGGGGTGTCCACGAACCAGCGGTACGACTCTTCGAAGTCCAGCCCCTCGGGTCGCTGCGGCGGGAAGTACGGCTGGACGTAGACGGGGGTGCCGGGCTGGACGCGCCAGCTGTCGGCGATGCTGCCGATGTCCGCCGCGTCATGGCCGAGCGCGTCCAGGAGCCCCGCCACCTGCGCCTTGGCGCCTTCGTCGTCACCCGCGATCGGCAGGGCGCTGCGGTCGGGTGCGCCGGCGGGGCGGGCGATGGTGAGCAGGCGGTGGAAGTCGATGTTGTCGAACGCCTTGACCACGTGGGCGCCGGCCAGGTGCCGCTGCACCAGGGCGGTGGAGGTCAGCGTCCCGCCGCTCAGCTCCGGGATGTCGCGGTCGGGATAGTAGTTCATCGTGTCGATGACGGTCTTGCCGGCCAGATCCGCGGCCGGGAGCCGGCCGTAGGCGTGCAAGGAGATGGTGGCCACCACCAGGTCGCCGGCGCGGGCGGCCTCGGCGGGCGTGGCCGCGGTCGCGTGCTCGCCGAGCTCGGCGACGAGGTCGGCGAGAGATTCCGGCCCGCGCGAGTTGCTGAGGACGACGTCGATGCCGGCGGCGACGGCGAGGCGGGCCACCGTGCCGCCGATCATGCCGCTGCCGATGAGGCCGACAGTCGCTGCCGCCCTGCGCGCCCGCCCCGCCGGCGAGGACGACTGGACGGCGCTGCGGCGGGCGCTGGACGCCGTCATCGAGCTCTATCACCAGGACCCCGCCGGCACCCTCGCGACGACCCGCCTCATCAAGGACACCCCCGCGCTGTGCGCGCGAAGCCGCGACAGGACGCGCGGCCCGTTGTTCCCCCGGCCCGCCTGGCGGGACGGTTCGCTTGCCCGGCGTCGCCTTCGAGCAGCAAGGTCTGCCCGGGAGAACAACGGAAGGATCACGATGGACCCTCGTTCCACAGGTGACGCCGTGACCGGGCTGCTGGATGCGTACGCCACGCGGACCCCGATCGCGCCGCTCACCACGACATACGCGGACATGTCGGTTTCTGATGCGTACGAGATCCAGCTCGCGCAGGTGGAGGCGTGGCAGGCGGGCGGCGCCCGGATCGTGGGGCACAAGGTCGGCCTGACCTCGGCGGTGATGCGCCGCCAGCTCGGCGTGGACCAGCCCGACTACGGTCACCTGCTCGACGGCATGGCGTACATGGACGGCGCCCCCATCGACGCCGCGCGCTTCCTGCAGCCGCGCATCGAGCCGGAGATCGCCTTCGTCCTCAAGAGACCGCTGGCAGGCCCGGGCGTCACGGCCGCGACGGCGGCGGCCGCGGTGGACTTCGTGCTGCCGGCCCTGGAGATCATCGACTCGCGCATCGCGGACTGGAAGATCACGCTGGCGGACACCATCGCCGACAACGCCTCCAGCGGCGGGTTCGTGCTCGGCACCCGGCCGACGCCGCTCGCGGACGCCGATCTGGCGCTGACCGGCTGCCTGCTGCACCGCAACGGCGAGCTGGTCCAGACGGGCGCCGGCGGCGCCGTACTCGGATCTCCGCTGAACGCGCTGGTGTGGCTGGCGAACGTCCTCGGCGAGCGCAAGGTGGCGCTGGAGGCCGGACACGTCGTGCTCCCCGGCTCGGTCACCGCGGCCATCCCCGTCGAGCAGGGGGACATCGTGACGGCCACGTTCGCCGGGCTCGGCACGGTCACCGCGAACTTCAGGCAGGCGTCGTGAGCAGACTGACGGCGGCCATCGTCGGCCCCGGCAACATCGGCACCGACCTGCTGGTCAAGCTGCTGCGCAGCGAGGCCGTCGAGGTCCACTCCATGGTGGGCGTGGATCCGGGCTCGGACGGCCTGGCCCGGGCCCGTTCGCTCGGCGTCGAGGCCTCGGCGGGCGGCGTGGACTGGCTGCTGGCCCAGGACACCCTGCCCGACCTGGTCTTCGAGGCCACCTCCGCCAAGGCGCACGCGGCCAACGCCCCCCGCTACGCCGAGGCGGGGATCACCGCGATCGACCTCACCCCCGCCGCCGTGGGCCCGTTCGTGTGCCCGCCGGTCAACCTGGACACACTGTCGGACGCGCCCAACCTCAACATGATCACGTGCGGCGGGCAGGCGACGATCCCGATCGTGCACGCCGTCTCCCGCGTGGTCCCGGTGGCGTACGCCGAGATCGTCGCCTCCATCGCCTCCCGCTCGGCCGGCCCGGGCACGCGGGCCAACATCGACGAGTTCACCCAGACCACCGCGCGCGCCATCGAGACGGTCGGCGGCGCCGCCAAGGGTAAGGCGATCATCATCCTCAACCCCGTCACCCCGCCGATGATCATGCGGGACACGGTGTTCTGCGCGATCCCCGCCGACGCCGACACCGCCGCGATCG
The DNA here is from genome assembly GCF_053603495.1 of Nonomuraea sp. NPDC004186. NCBI lineage: Bacteria > Bacillati > Actinomycetota > Actinomycetes > Streptosporangiales > Streptosporangiaceae > Nonomuraea > Nonomuraea sp. NPDC004186. The sequence goes on from NZ_JBSGFQ010000114.1 coordinate 21,885, forward strand.
GCGCGTCGATCGAGGCGATGGCGGCCGAGGTGGCCGCGTACGTGCCCGGCTACACCCTGCGGGCCGAGCCGCAGTTCGACCCGCCGCGCGACATCTGGAACGGCATGGCCCGCGTCGCCGTCTTCCTCGAGGTCCGCGGCAACGGCGACTACCTGCCGCCGTGGGCCGGCAACCTCGACATCATGACCGCCGCGGCCGCCCGCGTCGGCGAGCGACTCGCGAAGGTGGGCGCATGACCGGCAAGATCAGGATCACCGACTCCACCCTGCGCGACGGCAGCCACGCGATGGCCCACCGCTTCACCGAGGAGCAGGTACGCGGCGTCGTGCACGCCCTGGACGGCGCCGGGGTGGAGGTCATCGAGGTCACCCACGGCGACGGGCTGGGCGGCTCGTCGTTCAACTACGGGTTCTCGCTGGAGGACGACATCACGCTCGTCGCCGCCGCCGTGGACGAGGCGGAGAGCGCGAAGATCGCCGTCCTGCTGCTGCCCGGCCTCGGCACGGTCGAGGACCTGCGCAAGGCCCACGGCGCGGGGGCCTCCGTGGCGCGGATCGCCACCCACTGCACCGAGGCCGACGTGTCGCTGCAGCACTTCGCCGCCGCCCGCGAGCTGGGCATGGAGACGGTGGGCTTCCTCATGCTGTCGCACCGCATCGGCCCGGCCGAGCTGGCCGCGCAGGCCCGGATCATGGTGGACGGCGGCGCGCAGTGCGTCTACGTGGTCGACTCGGCCGGCGCCCTCGTGCTCGGCGAGGCCCAGGCCCGCGTCAGCGCGCTGGTCGGCGAGATCGGCCACCAGGCGGAGGTCGGCTTCCACGGCCACCAGAACCTCTCGCTCGGCGTCGCCAACTCGGTGCTGGCCACCCAGAACGGCGCCCGCCAGATCGACGGCGCGCTGTGCGCGCTGGGCGCAGGTGCGGGCAACTCGCCCACCGAGGTGCTGGTCGCCACCTTCGAAAGGCTCGGCATCCCGACCGGGGTGAACGTGCAGGGCGCGCTGGCCGCCGCCGAGGACGTGGTCAGGCCGTTCCTGAACCGCCTGCCGTTCGCCGACCGATCGGCGATCACGCAGGGGTACGCGGGGGTGTACTCCAGCTTCCTGCTGCACGCCGAGCGCGCCGCCGAGCGGTACGGCGTACCGGCCCACGAGATCCTGCAGCGGGTCGGCGAGGCCGGCTACGTCGGCGGCCAGGAGGACATGATCATCGACGTCGCCCTCCAGCTCGTCGAGGAGCGCGCCCGCTCCTGACGGGTGCGAGGCCCCGCCTCGTCGCAGGTCCGGGGCCTCACGCGAGCCGCGCCGCCCCGAGACCGGGTCCGGCGGGCGGCGGAGTAATCTGCGAGGTGAATCACGAACGTGGCTGACGGAGGGCTTCCATGGCGGATCGGCTGAACGGCACCGTGGCGCTGATCACGGGAGCGTCGAGCGGCATCGGGGCCGCGACCGGGCTGGCGCTGGCCGCCCAGGGAGCCACCGTGGCGCTGGTGGCCAGGCGGGCCGACCGCCTGGAGGAGCTGGCCGACCAGATCCGCGGCCAGGGCGGGACCGCGCTGACGCTCGTGGCCGACGTCGGCGACGAACGGCAGGCCAAGGAGGTCGTGGAGCGCACCGCGACCGAGCTCGGACGGCTGGACACCCTGGTCAACAATGCCGGGGTGATGCTGCTCGGCCCGGCCGCCGACGCGCCGCTCGAAGAGTGGCAGCGCATGGTGCAGGTCAACGTGCTCGGCGTGCTCTACTGCGCGCACGCCGCGCTGCCCTACCTGGTACGGGCCGCCGCCGACGGCCCCCGCCAGGTGGCCGACATGGTGAACATCAGCTCGGTGGCCGGGCGGGTGGCGCGCAGCGGCAGCGGGGTCTACAACCTCACCAAGCACGGCGTGGGGGCTTTCAGCGAGTCGCTGCGCCAGGAGTTCGCCGGGCGGCACGTCCGGGTGTCGCTGGTCGAGCCCGGAGCGGTGGAGACCGAGCTGACCGGCCACAACCGCCCGCAGATCCAGGAGCAGATCAACCAGCGGTTCTCCTCCGTGGAGCGCATGCGGGCCGAGGACATCGCCGACGCGATCAGCTACATCGTGACCAGGCCCCGGCGCGTCGCGATCAACGAATTGCTGGTGCGCCCCACCGAGCAGGAGGGCTGAGCGCCCCGTGATCATCCGGCCGGCCAGGTGAACCTGTTCGACACGACTCGTTCCCCGTCCGGCCCTTCGGCGACGATCCACACCTTCTGGCCGGTCGCGTTGCACGGGAACCGGTCGTCGGTGTGCTGCTCGCCGTTCTCGTCGCTGGTGAGCGTCGCTCCAGGGTTGAACGCCCCCCAGTTGTCGGTGTACGGCCGGAAGACGTACTTCGTGTTCGGCTTGAGGCCGGTGGCCCGGAACTCGACGAAGGCGCAGTTCTTCCGGCAACTGCCATAGGTCGTCGAGGGGCCTTTGGACACGACGATCCCCGCCTTTTCGCGGGGCGAGCCGGACGTCCGGGGCACAGAGACCGGCGGGGGAGCGGTGGAACGATCGTCGCGGTCGGCGAGCCAGGCGGTCCCGGTCGCGGCCAGCGCCAGGGCGGCCGCCCCCGCGGTGAGCGCCGGCCACCGGCGCCTGGCGGCATCGCGGGTCCGCCGCCACAGCGGGGGCGGGTCGGCGATGTCGCGCAGCGCGTCGCGGGCTCCGGCCGCGGCCGGCCGCCTGCCCGGCTCGCTCTGGAGCATCGCCGTCAGCACCGGACGCAGCGGCCCGATGTCCGCGCTCATCTCGATGACGCCGTGGTGTGCCGCCCATCCCGCCATTCGCCGGTCGTCGTCGGGGACGCGCTCGTCTCCTTCGCCGTGGGCCCAGGGGCGAGGGGGATTCCCGGCGACCAGCGCGTAGACGGTGGCGCCGAGCGAGAACACGTCGGAGGCCGGGGCCGGGCGGCCGCCGATGAGCTCGGGTCCGGCGTAGTCGGGCGTGTAGGAGATCGGGCGCTCGGGCGAGATCGTCTCCACGCCCCCGATCCGCCGCGCGGCGTCGAAGTCGGCCAGTTTCGCCGACCCCTCGGCGTCCATGACGATGTTGGCGGGCTTCACGTCGCAATGGATCAGCCCCTTGCGGTGCAGTGCCGTCAGCGCGTCGGCGATCTGCGCGCCGATGCGGGCCGCCTCCTGGGGTGAGAACCTCCTGCCCGACAGGCTTCCGGCCGGCACCCGCTCCATGACCAGCCAGGTGCCGGCCCGAGGACCGTCGTCCACGGTCAGGACGTCGTGGACGGTGACGATGTGGGGATGGACGAGCTTGGCGAGAGCGCGGGCCTCACCCGAATGGGTGCGTTTGAGCACGACGGGGAGGTCCAGCTCCTCGTCATGGGCGAACAGCACCTCGGCCCTGCCCTCGGCGACGGTCGCCCCCCGCTCCACCCGGAATCGCGCGCCAAGTCCTTCGTCTCCGTTCAGCCGCAATGTGTCCGCCTCCACCGTGACCGCGACGTGCTCGTACCAGGGCGAAGCATCCCAGAACTATCGTCACTCGCGGTAGGTCGTTCGCTCGCCAGAGTGACAAGGATCGCTGGTCGCGTGCCGGACCAGTGCTTCGAGCTGGGCGGTGACGTCGTCGAGGGGACGGATGTCGCGTTGGGCGCGGCACATCGCCACCGTGCCCTCCGTCGCCGCCACGATCAGGGTGGCCAGCTGGGCGGCCTGGGCCTGGCCGGCGCCGTGGTCGCGCAGTGACGCGGCGAGCATCCGTTCCCACGTGCCGAACACCTCGGCGGCCGCGTCGATCGCCTCGGGAGGGCCGTCGGCGGGAGGTTCTTCGACCGCGACGGCCAGGACGGGGCAGCCTGCGCGGAAGTCGCTGTCGAGGACGGTCTGCCGCCACAAGGTCAGGAACGCGCGCAGACCGGCCGCCGGGCCGGCCTGAAGCTCCCGCTCCAGGACCCGCGTGACCAGGTCGCCGGCGAACCGGACCGCCTCGGCGGCCAGTTGCTGCTTGCCGCGCGGGAAGTAGTGGTAGGTGGAGCCGAGGGGCGCGCCGGAGTGCGCGGCCAGATCCCGGACCGTGCTCCCGGCCAGGCCGCGCCGCCGGATCAGGTCGGCCGCGCCGAAGATGATCCGCTCCCGTGACCGCGGTTCCCGCTGTGCCATGTAGTACCCCAGGTTGATTATGACGTGCGTTATAGCCTACCGTGAGCAGCGGTTATAACGATCGTCATAACTCGTCATCCCAGGAGGGGTCTCATGCCGATGATCCAGCTCACCGCCCCGTCCGGGGCGCTGACCGACCAGGGCCGGGCAGAGGTCCAGCGGGAGCTCGCGCGGGCGCTGCTGCGCTGGGAGGGCGCCCCGGACACGGCGTTCTTCCGCGCCCAGGCGTGGAGCTACCTGACCGAGCCGCCCGCGCGGGCCGGGCTGACGGCCCCCGAGGACGACCTGCCGCGCTTCCGCGTCGACGTCACCGTCCCGGAGGGGGCGCTGTCGGACCGGCGCAAGAGCGGCCTGGTCGAGGACGCCACGGATGCGTGAGGCCGCGGGTACGTCGGTCGGTCCGCGAGCGCGGCGATGACCTCCGGCAGCGTGCGCGAACTCGTCTTCCTGCGCAGCGGCCGCCTCGCCTGGCGCGAACGTGCCGCACCTCGACCGGCCGAGCCGGGCGACGCCGTCGTCCGCCCGTTCCTGGCGGGCCGCTGCGACGGCGACACCCTCCCGATCCACCGGCCGGTCTCACGAGCGCTGCAGGCGGGGATGGCGCTCGGCCTGGTGGACCCGATCGTGGCTTCCATCTGCGGGAAGGTCCCCTTCCAGGGGCCCTTCCCGATCGGTCACGAGTGCGTCGCCGAAGTGGTCGCCGTCGGGTCCGGCGTGCGGCGGATCCGGATCGGCCAGACCGTCGTCGTCCCCTGGGCGGTCTCCTGCGGCACCTGCCCCCGCTGCCTGGCCGGGCTCACCTCCAAATGCGCCACCACCACCCGAGGCACCCGAGGCACCCTCGCCGCCTATGGCTTCGGCCCCGCCAGCGGCCCGTGGGGCGGCATGGTCACCGACCGGATCCGCGTCCCCCACGCCGACCACATGCTCGTCCCCGTCCCGGACGGCGTACCGCCGCTTCGCGTCGCCGCGGCGAGCGACAACCTCGCCGACGCCTGGCGGACGGTCGTCCCGCCGCTCGCCCGCCGCGAAGGCGCGAAGGTGCTCATCCTCGGCGGCGGCGCCAAGAGCATCGGTCTGTACGGCGCCGGGCTCGCCGTCGCCCACGGCGCCGCGACCGTCCACTACCTCGACGACGCCCCCGGGCGGCGCCAGATCGCCGAATCCTTCGGCGCCGAGGCCCGTCCACTGTCGGGCCCCGTCCGTGACACGTACGACATCGTCGTCGAGGCCACCTCGCGAGCCCTGGGCCTGCGCCAGGCGCTCGCCGCGACGGCTCCCGGCGGCGTGTGCACCGCGGTGGGCTACTACCTGGCGACCGGCACCCGCGTCCCCCTCATGCGCATGTACGCCACCGACACCACCCTCCGGGTAGGCGTCTCCCACGCCCGCGCCACCCTGCCCGACCTCCTGGAGTTCGTCCACCGCACCGGCTTCCCCGCCGAACGCGTCATCACCCTGCTCGCGGACTGGGACGACGCCCCCACGGCCTATGCCGCCCGCACCACCAAACTCGTCCTGGCCCGCGACCCGCTCCCGACCGGAAACGGGCCCACACCATGATCAACCTGCACCACGCCCATCTGATGGCCGGCGACATCGACGCCACCATCGCCTTCTGGCGCGACGGCTTCGGCGCCCGAGTGGTCCACGACGACGTCTTCGCCGGCGCCCGCAACGTCGCGTCCCGGTCACCGGCATCCGCCGCGAACCTACCGCCCGCTACGCCATGGCGGAAGGCCCTGACCGGCTCCTGCTGGAGATCTTCCAACCCGACCCCGCGGCCCTGCCCCCGGAGCTGCGGGCCTGTTTCGCCCTTTGGGGACGACCGTCACAGGAGGAAACGATGACAGTGATCACGGTGACCGCGCCGCAGGGACGGCTCAGCGTCGAGCAGCGGCGCGCGCTGGCCCGGACGCTGACCGACGCGGTCCTGGTGCCGGAGATCGGGCAGCTCGCGCCGGCCGCCCGGGTGGGCTTCCAGGTCCACTTCGTGGAGCGCGCACCCGACATGATGGCGATCGGCGGCACCCTGCTCGCCGACGCCGAGCAGGACGTGATGGTCGTCGACGTGGCGGTCATGGACGCCGACTGGCGGCGCGAGGTGCGCGCCGAGGCCATCGAACGCATCCTGGCGGCGCTGGCCGAGGCGTGCGGCCTGCCGGCCCCGTCCCCGGCGTGGTGGGTGAACTTCCGGGTGATCGAGGACGGCAGCTGGGCCTCGGGCGGCCGCGTCCTGTCGATCCTCGACCTGCTCGACACCGGGGTCTTCACCGAGGAACGCGCCAAGGCGGTGCGCGCGGCGCTGTCCTGCTGACCGCGAGGTCAGCAGCCGGCCAGGGTGTCGCGCCACACCTCGTCCAGGGCCAGCTGGATCGCGCCCGTGAGCACGGTGCCCTCGGCCAGCTCCGACAGCTCCACGCTCGGCGGGGTGAGGGTCAGGTCCTCGAGGTGCCGTGCGATGGCGTCCAGTAGGACCGCGCCGGCGCGGGCGATGCCGCCGCCGATCACGATCGCGTGCGGCGACAGCACGAGGACGGCGGGGGCGATCGCCTCGGCGAAGACGGCGGCGACCCGGTCGACGACCTCCACGGCCATCGGGTCGCCGTCGGCGGCGGCGGCGAAGACGGCGGCCGCGTCCGTCGCGCGGGCGAGCCCGGACTCCGGCTGGCCCGCGGCGCGGCGGCGGGCGAGATCGACGATCGCCTCGGCGCCGATCGCGCGCTCCAGCGGCCCGCGGCCGTCCCCGGCCGGGTCGGGGAGGTCGCCGATCGGACGGATGAAGCCGATCTCGCCGGCCTGGCCCGCGCCCCGGTGCAGCCGCCCGTCGATGACGACCCCGGCTCCGAGCCGCTCGCCCCACTGAACCGCGAGCAGGGTGCCCGCGCCGGTGTGCTGGCGGACGGCCGCCAGCGCGGCCAGGTTCGCGTCGTTCTCCACCGTGACCGCGCACCTGAAACGAGCGCGCAGGCGGCCGGCGAGGTCGATCTCCGGCCAGCCCGGCACGCTCGGGGCGAACAGCACCCGGCCGGTGGCCACCTCGACGATGCCCGGGGTCGCCGCGGTGACCGCCGCGATCTGCTCGGCGGCCAGTCCGGCCGCCGCCAGAGCCGCGCCCGTCGCCTCGTCGACCGCCTCGAGCAGGTGCCGGGCACCACGACGGCCGACCGGCCGGCGGATCAGCGCGAGGCGCTCGCCGGCCAGGTCGGCGATCCCCGCCGTCACGGTGTGCGGGCCGACGTCCAGGGCGAGAACGGGCGCCGCCCGGCCGTTCAGCGAGAACCGCGTGGCCGGTCTGCCCACCGTGGCCTGCTGCGGCGCGACCTGCCGCAGCCAGCCGGCGGCCAGCAGGTCCTCCACCGCCTGGGCGACCGTCGGGCGGGTGAGCTCGGTCAGCCGGGCGAGTTCGGCCACCCGTACGGGCTCCGGCGCGCGCCGCCGGACCGCGTCGAGCACCGCGGCCCGGTTCATCCTCCGCAGGACCGGTGTGCCCGCCGGCCGCTCCTCCGTCATCAACGCCCCTCTTGACCTTCTGTCGTCTCCGGCTGAGTATATTTCGCAGAGACCTTACGAAAAGTCTTTACATAATAGGTTCGCCCTCCCGGAGGTGGCCGCCCCCCATGACACCGCAGATCTCCGCCGCCCCGTTACCGCGCCGACGGCGACCGCTCCTGGCGGCGCTCGCCGTCCTGCTCACGATGCTCGCCGTCCCGTTCGCCGCCCAGCCCGCGGCGGCGGCCGGCACCCCCGCGCAGGAGGCGTCCGCCCGGCTCGACGGCCCGGCGGCGCAGGCCCTGGAACGGCTGATCGGGACCTCGCGCGCCAGGCAGGTCACTCTGCGCGCGATCGACAAGGGCACGGGCCGGGACCGGTTCGAGGTGTACGGCGAGAACGGCCGCCTCGTCGTCGCCGGCACGACGCCCGCGGTGCAGCTGACCGGCTTCGGCCGCTACCTGCGCCAGGTGGCGCACGCCGACGTCTCGATCAACGGCTCCCAGGTGGACCTGCCCCAGCGCCTCCCGCTGCCCGCGGCTCCCATCGCCAAGGACTCCTCGGTGGACCATCGGTTCGCCCTCAACGACACCAACCAGGGCTATGCGGGGGCGTATCTGAGCTGGCCGGAGTGGCAGCGGCGGATCGACGTCCTCGCGCTGCACGGCATCAACGAGGTGCTCGTCTACGAGGGCCAGGAGGCGGTCTACCAGCGCACCTTCATGGAGTTCGGCTACTCCGACCAGCAGATGCGCGAGTGGATCCCGCAGCCGGGCCACCAGTCCTGGTGGCTGCTGCAGAACATGTGCTGCACCGACAGCCCGATCTCCCAGCAACTCATCGACCGGCGCATCGAACTCGGCCGCAAGATGGCCGACCGCCTGCGTTCCCTGGGCATGGTCCCCGTGCTGCCCGGCTATTTCGGCACCGTGCCGACCGACTTCAAGGTCCGCAACCCCGGCGCCAACACCGTCCCGCAGGGCACCTGGAACCAGCTCGAACGCCCCCACTGGCTCGACCCGACCGATCCGGTCTTCGCGCGCGTCGCGGCCACGTTCTACCGGGTGCAGACCGAGCTGTTCGGGCCCAGCACGATGTACAAGATGGACCTGCTGCACGAGGGCGGCACGGCCGGCACGGTCAACGTCGCGCAGGCGTCGCAGGCGGTGCAGCGGGCACTGAACGATGCCCACCCCGGCGCGCTCTGGACGATCCTGGGCTGGCAGAGCAACCCGCTCCCGGCGACGCTCCAGGCCATCGACCGGACCAAGATGTTCATCGTCGACGGCATCAGCGAGGAATCCGGCATCACCGACCGGGACAAGGACTTCCTCGGCACCGGGTACGCGTTCGGCACCATCTGGAACTTCGGCGGCCACTTCAACCTCGGCGCCCGCCTGACGCTGTGGAACCAGAAGTTCCACGCCTGGCGCGGCAAGTCCGGCACGGCGATGAACGGCATCGCGCTGATGCCGGAGGCCATCGACAACAACCCGGCCGCGGTCGCGTTCTTCGCCGACCTGCCGTGGCAGGACGGCCCGGTCGACATGCGGCAGTGGTTCGACGACTACGCCACCGCCCGGTACGGCGGCGACGATCCGCACGCCAAGGCGGCCTGGCGGATCCTGCTCGACACCGTCTACAGCTGGCCCGCCGGCGCCGACAGCCGGCACGTCACCGGCCTGTACGACGACGAGCCCGGCCTGGCGAACACCGGCTACCCGCTGCAGTACGACATCGCCGCCTTCGACAAGGCGCTCGACGAGCTGCTCCAGGTCGACCGGCGCCTGCGCGGCTCAGGCGCCTACCGCTACGACCTCGTCGACGTCGCACGGCAGGTGCTGGCCAACCACAGCCGGCTGCAGCTGCCCAAGATCCGCGCCGCCTACCGCGCCAAGGATCTCGACCGCTTCGAGCGCCTCACCGGCCAGTGGATGGACCGGATGCGGCTGATGGACCGGCTGCTCGGCACCGACGAGAACTTCCTGCTCGGCGCATGGCAGAAGGAGGCCCGACGGCAGGCCGCCACCCCGGCCGAGGCGGCGACCCTCGACTACAACCTCAAGTCGCTGGTCACGCTCTGGGCCTCCGGCGCCCGCCTGCAGGACTACGCCCGCAGGGAGATGAACGGTCTCGTCGGGCAGTACTACGCCAAGCGGTGGCAGCTGTTCTTCGACAGCCTGAAGACCGCGCTGCGCTCGGGCAAGGACTATCCCGAGCCGATCGACTGGATGGCCGTCGCCCAGGACTGGGCCAAGGCCGGCACCAAGCTCGCCTCCGAGCCGCGCGGCGACGCCTACACCGAGGCGAGCCGGGTGGCCGCGACGCCCGACGGCGCGGTGACCGTCGGGGCCGACCGCAAGGGCGTCAAGCCGGGCGGGGCCGTACAGGTCACCGCCGTGTTCACCAACGACAACACGCTGCGGCCCACCGGCCGGGTGACGCTCCAGCTCAGCGCCCCGCGCGGATACCAGGTGCGGGCGACCTCGCCGACCCGCGCCGACCACGTCGCACCGCGCGACAAGCTCACCGCGACGTGGACGGTGACCGTTCCCGCCGGCGAGGCCCCGGGCGGTACCCCGGCGCTGGACGCCACCGCCTCCTGGCGCTCCGACGACGCCGAACAGCGGGACACGGCCTCGACCCGCCTGCTGGTCGCCGGAGCCGCGCCCGCGTCGTACCGGACGATGAGCAACACGCAGGCCGAGTTCGCTGCCACCGGCGACGGGATCGCGATCGCGGCGGGCGGCGCGGACCTGTGGCGGGAGTCCAACGAGCTGGCCACCGCCTACCGCGCGGACGCCCTGGCCGACGGGCAGCAGCTCGTCAGCACGGTGCTGCGCCAGGACGGCGCGTCGGACTGGACCCGGTCCGGGCTGGTGGTGAGCGACGACCTGGCCACCCCCGGGTCCACCGGCTACGCGAACATCGCCGTCACACCCGGCCACGGCTGCGTGTTCAGCTGGGATTCCGACGGCAACGGGCAGCTCGACTCGTACGCCGAGGTGGGCGGGTTCGCGCCGCCCGTACACGTGCGCGTCGGCAGGTCCGGCGACCGGCTCACCGGGTCGTGCAGCGGCGACGGCAGGAACTGGGCGGTGATCGGGGCGGCCCGCGTCCCGGGCGCCGCCGCCGCGCTCGACGCCGGGCTGTTCACCAGCGCGGCCAACCGGGACACCGGTCAGCAGGCGATCGCCGTGCTGACCGATCCCGCGTCGGCCCCGTCGACCGCCCGCGACGGCGCGCAGGACACCCTGCAGAGCCTCCGCAAGCCGGTCACGGCGCTGAGCTGGGAGCCGAACCGGGGCCCCGAGCACGCGAACGACGGCAGCCGGGCCAACTCGCCGTACTTCGCCAGCCAGATGACCTGGGACACGACCTGGTGGCAGGTCGATCTCGGGACGGTCGACGACGTCTCGCGCGTCAACGTGCGCAACTACGTCGGGGGCGGGCGCTACTACGAGTACCGGCTGGAGGGCAGCCTCGACGGCGTCACCTGGTACACCCTCGGAGGACGCCGCGGCCCCCGGGCCGCGACCGACGCCGGGGACACGATGACCACCGAGGCGAAGGCCCGGTACGTACGGGTGACCGGCACGCACAACACCGCCAACCTGTCGTTCCACCTCACCGAGGTCAGCGTGTACGGGACGCCGGCGCAATGATGTTGACAGGGCACGTGATCCGGAGAGAATAAAGTTCGGTCGCGTTGCTTGAAGTTCACGTGCTCCTGGAGGGACCTTCGTGAGAGTTAAGCAGGGGATTGTCGCGGCGACGATGATCGCCGCCATGCTCGCCGTCGGCTCGACGCCGGCTCATGCCATTCCGCCGCCTCCACCGGGAGGCGACAACCTCACGGTCCTCAGTTACTACGCCGGGGACACGCTCGTCGGACAGCGCTGGTTCGGGTGCAGTCAGTCGGGCCAGTGGGGGTCGCTGGAGGGCCAGCTGAAAGTCACCTGGACACCCTGCTGAACACCCGCTGAACATGGGGCGGCCTGGCCGGCGGACGGCCCGGCCGCTCCCACGTCCGGCTGACGGCTCATCGGCCGCGGCGGGCGCCGAACGCCAGGTACAGCAGACCCGCGACGACCGCCCAGGCCACGGTGGCCACCGCCAGGACGAGCGGAGCGGGCAGCCAGGTCGCCAGCCCCCACACGCACGCGGCGAAGGCGATCATGCCCGTCGCGCCCAGCACCGCGCCGCGGGCGTCCTGGGCGGCCGGGTCGCGCCGATGCTCCTCCTCCTCGATGAGGGTCAGCGTGGCCGCGAGGATGGCGGGAAAGGCCAGGAACACTCCCCCCGCCACGGGTCCCCAGCGCAGCCCGACCAGGCCGGCGGCCACGGAGACGATCGCCCCGAAGGCGAAGCGCACCACCATCCCGCCTACCGGCGTGTCCCGCAGCTTGGCCGGCTGCAGCCGGATCGCGTTCATGTGATCAGCGCCCAGCCCGCGCCGGCGACGGCCGCCCACACCACGAGCGCCGTCAGCGAGCCCGCGAAGGCGCCCAGGTGGCGTACGAGCGGCACGGCCGCCGCGCAGTAGGCCACCAGCGCGACCGATCCGGCGATCATGCCGAGCGCGGACTCGTCGAGCTGATGTTCGCCCTCGTGCAGCACGGTGATGGTCATCCCGGCCAGGGCCACGGCGGGGGCGGCGGCGAAGATGCCGGCGAACCGCTTGGGCGTCAGCATCTCGCCGATCACCGCGAAGACCATCACGAGCAGGCCGCCGAGCAGCCCGCGTCCTACGATCCACCACACCTCGCTCATCAGCGGCCCCTCTCGCCGGTCCGCTGCCCGCCGGCCGATCCGGTAACCCCCGATGAGGTAAAGGCCGTCTCACTCGTTCAGGCGGGCGGCGCATTCGAGGAGCAGCGCGTGGACGAAGGCCTGCGGGAGGTTGCCGCGCATCTGCCGCTGCGTCACGTCGTACTCCTCGGCCGGCAGGCCCGCCGGGCCGCACGCGGCGCGGTTGCGCTCGAACCAGCGCAGCGCGGTCGGCACGTCGCCCTGCTGGTGGGCGGCGAGCGCGACGAGGAATCCGCAGAGCAGGAACGCGCCTTCGGTCTCCCCGAGCGGCCGGTCGTCGTGCCGGAACCGGTAGGCGTACCCGTCTTCGGTGAGGGCGGCCAGGTACGCGTTCAGCGTGCGCTTGCTGCGCGGGTCGCCGGCGGGGACGGCGCGTTCTCCCCGACGGCACGCAGCCCGGCCGCGCAGTTCAGGCGGCTGTGCGTCCAGGCGCGGTCGTCCAGCTCCCAGATGCCCGCGTCCGGGTCCCGCCGGCGTTCCTCGACGGCCGCCACCGCGGTACGCAGCGCGCGGCGGCCGTCGGCGTCGAGCCGGTCGTGCCGGTCCGCGGCGGCGAACAGCAGCAGGGCGTCGCCGAAGGAGTCCAGCTGGAACTGGTGGGTCACCCGGTTGCCGGCCAGGTCGTAGCCGCCCGGGTAGCCGGGCAGGTCCAGGCGGCGCTGCTCGGGCACCGGTCCGCCCGTGCCGGTGTAGGCGGGTTTGAGATGCGGCCCGTCCTCCAGCAGCCGCGCGCCCACGAAGCGCACCGCGTCGTCCAGGAGCGGATAGGCCCCGGCGGCGGCCGACGCCAGGCCCGCGTAGCACTGGTCGCGGATCCAGACGTACCGGTAGTCGTAGTTGCGGTCGGCCTCGCTGCGTTCGGGCAGGCTGGTGGTGGCCGCGGCCACCATGCCGCCGCCCGCGCCGGTCAGGCCGCGCATGACGGCGTAGGCGTGGTGGGCGTCCCGGTCGGCGATGGTGTGCAGGCGCGGCATCGCGCGGCCCCACGCCTGCTCGGTGGCGTGCCAGGCGCGGCCGGCGTCGGGCGGCCCGCCGCGCGGCGGGCGGTCGGCGATCTCCAGGACCAGGTCGTGGTGCTCCCCGGCGGGGACGGTGAGCTCCAGCTCCAGACCGTGCCCGGGCCTCGCCTTTTCGGCGCCGGTCCAGCGGAACCACAGACCTTGCCCGTCCGCCTCCCACGCACCGCGGAAGCGCGGCCGGCACGCGCCGAACCCGGGTCGCGGGTCGCAGACGACCTGCACCCGCGCGTCCCCGTGCCGGGCGATGATCCGGCGAAGCAGCACGGCGCGCCCGCGCTCGCCGGGGAACGCGAGCGCCTCGCGGCACTCGATGATCCCGGTGGTCGTCACCCACCGGCTGCGCCAGATCAGCGAGCCCGGCTCGTAGGCGCCGCTCCACACGAAGCGCTCCCGCGGCGTGAAGGCGTAGCCGATCAGCGAGGCGAAGATCGCGTCGCTGTCCCATAGCGGCGCGCACATCCAGCACAACTCCCCGCGCGGGCCCACGACGGCACCGCGCTCACCGTCGGCGAGGAGCGCGTACTCGCGCAGCACCTGCGCCGGATACCGTTCGTCGTTCATGCCACGTGAGGGGCCCGCGCGCCGGTCCGGCCGGGGCCCGCGGCGAAGTCGGTCGCAGCAGCTCCGCGAGCAGTTCGGCCAGGTGCCGGGCCTGGACCCCGGTGCCGGAGGCGATCTGGGTACGGCAGGAGAAGCCGTCGGCCAGCAGGGTCGTGCCCGGGTCGGCCTCCCGGACCGCCGGCCACAGCCCCAGCTCGGCGGCGCCGGTGGAGACCTCGTAGTGGCCGCGTTCGAAGCCGAAGTTCCCCGCCAGGCCGCAGCAGCCCACGTCCAGCACCTCGGCCTGGACGCCGGCGCGCCGCAGCACCTCCTGGTCGGCGTCGAACCCCCAGATGGCGTGCTGGTGGCAGTGCGGCTGGGCGATGGCCTTACGGCCTGTCCCGGGCAGCGGCGCGGTGATCGCCTGCGGCGCCCGGTCGAGCAGGAACTCGGCCAGCGAGTGGGTCTGCCCGGCCAGCCGTCGGGCGTCCGGGTCGCCGGACAGCAGTTCCGGGGCGTCGGCGCGGAAGACGGCGGTGCAGCTCGGTTCCAGCCCGATCACCGGGATCCCGGCGCGAAGCCGGGGAGCGAGGGCGCGGAGGGTGCGGCGCAGCACGCGTTCGGCTATGTCGAGCTGTCCGGTGGAGATCCAGGTGAGCCCGCAGCACAGCGGGACCGGTGGCAGCTGGACCTGGAAGCCGGCCGACTCCAGGACGCGGATGGCGGCCCGGCCGATCTCGGGGTGGAAGTTGTTGGTGAAGGTGTCCGGCCACAGCAGGACCGGCGGTCCGTCGACGTGAGACCCGTTGAACTCGTCGGTCAGGCGCTTTCGGGCGAAGCGGGGCAGTTCGCGGTGCTGGTCGATGCCGCCGGCGCGTTTGACGAGCCGGTCGAGGAGTGGGGCGTGGGCGAGGGCGTTGACCGTGCCCGGCGCGAGCGACGCCAGGCGCGCCCACAGTGGCAGCCAGCCCATGGAGTAGTGCGACATCGGGCGCAGGCGGCGATGGTAGTGGTGGGACAGGAACTCGGCCTTGTAGGTCGCCATGTCCACGTTCACCGGGCAGTCGCCGCGGCATCCCTTGCAGGCCAGGCACAGGTCGAGGGCCTCGCGGACGTCCTCGGAACGCCAGCCGTCGGTGATGACGGCGTCCTCGCCGCCGCCCGGCATGCCGCGCATCATCTCCATCAGCAGGCGGGCCCGGCCCCGCGTCGTGTGCTTCTCCTCGTGGGTGACAGCCTTACGATCTCCTCGCCGAACATGATCGGCAGCAGTTCGGCGCGGGACTGGCCGTCCCCGTGCTCGCCTGACAACGACCCGCCGTAGGAGGCGACCAGCCGCGCGGCGCGCTCGACGAAGCGCCGGTACGTGGCCGTGCCCTCGGGGTCCTCCAGGTCGAAGCCGATCCGGGTGTGCACGCAGCCCTGGCCGAAGTGGCCGTACAGCGACGCCGATCCGTAGCCGAACTCCTCCAGCAGGGCGCGGAAGTCACGCAGGTAGTCGCCGAGTCGCTGCGGCGGGACTGCGGCGTCCTCCCAGCCCTCGTGGGTGTCGGGGCCGCCGGGCGGGTAGGCGGTCGCGCCGAGCCCGGCCTCGCGGACCTTCCACAGCCGCTCCTCCTCCTGCGGGTCGTCGAGATAGGCGACGCGGGGATCGTGCTCGAAGCGGTGGATGTCCTCCAGCTGGCGGTCGGCGCGTTCGTCGGCCTGCTCGCGGGTGTCGCCGCCGAAGCGCACCATCAGCCACCCCGATCCTTCGGGCAGCTCCCGCAGCACTCTCTGCTTGGCGACGTGCTCGGCGCGGGCCAGGTCGATGAGGGTGTGGTCGAGCCCTTCGAGAGCCAGCGGGCCGTGTTCGGCCACGGCGGGGACGGCGTCGCCGGCGGCGGCGATGTCCTCGAAGCCGAGGACCACCAGCGACTGGTACTTGGGTACGGGCACCAGCTCGATCTCCGCCTGCAGCACGGTGACCAGCGTCGACTCGCTGCCGACCAGCGCGCGGGCGAGGTCGAAGCCGTTCTCCGGCAGCAGGGAGTCGAGGTTGTAGCCGGAGACGCGCCGGGGGATGTGCGGGTATCGGGTGCGGATGAGCGCCAGGTTCTCGTCGGCGAGTTCGCGCAGCGCCCGGTAGATCTCGGCCCGCCGGCCTCCCTCGGTCTCGGCGAGGATGCGTTCGTAGTCCTCCTGGTCGGTCGGTCCGACCCACATCCGGGTGCCGTCGTAGGTCAGCACCTCCATGCGCGCCACCGAGTCGGCCATCCTGCCGTACGCCTGGGCGGACGCGCCGCAGGAGTTGTTGCCGATCATCCCGCCGATCGTGCACGTGTCATGCGTGGACGGCTTCGGCCCGACCATCAGGTGATACCCGGAGAGCTCGGCGTTGAGATCGTCCAGGCAGGCCCCGGGTTCGACCACCGCTCGCCGGTGCTCCGGGTCGACCCGCACCAGCCGGCGGCAGTACTTGGACCAGTCGAGCACCACGCCCGCGTTGCAGCACTGCCCGGCCAGGCTCGTCCCGCCGCCGCGCGAGAACACCGCGACGTCGTGCCGGCGGCACACGGCCACCGCCTCCACCGCCGCGTCAACGGTGCGCGGGATCACCACGCCGATCGGCACCTGCCGGTAGTTGGAGCGCCTGGTCATGGCTCCTACCGTCGCCGATCATCTGCTCCTGCGCTGGCGTCAGTGGGATGTGGAGCACCTGTTCGGCTATCCGGGCGACGGCATCAACGGGATCA
Source organism: Nonomuraea sp. NPDC004186 (assembly GCF_053603495.1). Taxonomy (NCBI): domain Bacteria; kingdom Bacillati; phylum Actinomycetota; class Actinomycetes; order Streptosporangiales; family Streptosporangiaceae; genus Nonomuraea; species Nonomuraea sp. NPDC004186. Next base: position 38,604 of record NZ_JBSGFQ010000114.1, read on the forward strand.
TCGCGGCGCTGGGACGCGCCGAGGACCGCCAGCGGTTCGTCCAGCCCCGGCACACTGCGGGCCATGGGCGGCGCGCCCAAGTTCGAGGAGCCCCAGACCCTGCCGGACGTGTCCTATGCCGGCTTCGCCCGCTCGCTGGACCTGGAGGGCATCGAGGTCGAGAAGCCCGAGGCGATCGGCCCGGCCTGGGACCGTGCCCTGGCCGCCGACCGGCCCGTCGTCCTGGACGGCCACTGCGACCCCGACATCCCGCCGATCCCGCCGCACACCGACTTCGAACAGCTCAAGGACGTCGCCGAGGCCATCATCAAGCGCGTTCCGCGGTCAGAACCAATATCGCCGGCCGCCGACCGGACGGCCGATGGAGCCCAGGACGAGCAGGATCACGCCGATGACGAGCAGGATGGCGCCGATCGTGTAGAGCAGCGAGATGCCGAGCAGCCATCCCAGGAGCAGCAGGATGATGCCGATGATGATCATGTTCTCACCGATCCCGATACGTTGATTTTGTCGAAAACTCGGCTACCCGAGGTGTACGCGGTAAACGTTCACGGTGCCGTGCCGGGGTCCCGGACGAACTCCGGCAGCGCCTCCGCCAGGACAGGACACCGGCCTCCGGCCGGACGGCCTCGGCGAGGGCTTCAGGGTGCGGTTGATGACCACGGCTTGCACGGTTCGGGACCTCTCCGTTGGACGTCATAGGGCCGCATGGCCGAACGGTGACCGTCGAACGGTTGACGTTAGCCGCGATCCAGGGCGGGCAGGGGGCGAGGCCATGAGCACGATCGAGTACTCCCTAGACGTCAAGGTCCCGATCCGCGTCGCCTACAACCAGTGGACGCAGTTCGAGACGTTCCCCGAATTCATGGAAGGGGTGGAGTCGGTCAAGCAGCACACCGACACCCGCGCCACCTGGCTGGCCGAGATCGCCGGGGTGAAGCGCGAGTTCGAGACCGAGATCACCGAGCAGCACCCCGACGAGCGCGTCGCCTGGCACACGCTCGACAAGCCCCACCACGCCGGCGTCGTCACCTTCCACCGCCTCGACGACACCACCACCCGCGTCACCCTCCAGATGGAGTACGACCCCGAGGGCTTCGTCGAGACCGCCGGCGACTGGCTCCAGATCGTCCGCATGCGCGTACAGGGCGACCTGCGCCGCTTCAAGGACTACATCGAGACTCGCGGCAGCGAGACCGGCGCCTGGCGCGGCAGCGTGCCGCCCCAGCACGCCGGTGACTCGGTCCCCCGGCCCGATGCGCCGCTGCCGGGGACCGGCACGCCGTCGCCGCGTCCCGGCTATCCGCCGCCCACCCAGCCCGGCCTGTAGTCCACGCGGCCGCGGCTCCCCCCCCGGGGGGGCGGGCGGGTGGTGTGCGTGGGTTTGTCTGGGGTGTATTGGAAAAACCCCACACCGAACAACAGGGCAAGGGG
>NZ_JBSGFQ010000115.1:0-37998 GCF_053603495.1 Nonomuraea sp. NPDC004186
GCGCGCCGCGGGGCGGGCGGGGGGCGGGCCGCGCGCGGCCCGGGCGCGGGCCCCCGCGGGGGCCGGGCGGCGCGCCCCGCCCCGCCCCCCCACCACCGCCCCATCCCCGGCCGTTGCGGGCCTGGTGATCGCGGCGGGTTCGCGGGCGACGGTCAAGCCTCCGGTCAGCGGCGTCGGCATCAACGGCGCCGGACTGTTCGGTGCGGAAGTCGCGAAAAATCCGATATGCGAGAAAAGTAACCAGTGATGCGTTGCCTCCGCCGAGATCGGTTGTCATGATCCGCTTGTGACCCAGACAGGGGTTCCCGGTTCGAGGGCGGCGGCTCGCGCGCCACTGGAGGTGCGGCTCGGCCGCGCGGCGATCGTGGCGTTCGCCGTTTACCTGATCTTTCCCACATTCGGTTACTACATCGAGAATCCACATCCCTGGCGCATCCCAGGCATCCTCCTGGCGATCGCGGTCCTCGCCCTCTACATCGCGGCCGGCTGCACCGGCCCGCGCGGGCCGTGGCACCGGTGGGCGGTGGGGGTCATGGCGCTCCTGGTCTACCTGCCGCTTCCGTTCCTGGGCGAGTGGTGGGCCGCGTCGGGCGTCTTCCTCGCCGCGATGGCGCTGGGGCTCCTGCCCAGGCCGTACCCCCTGCCGGCGTCCCTGCTGGTGGCCGTCGCCGAGACGGCCAAGTCGATGGTGCTCGGCGACGATCTCGTGGGCGGGCTGTCCTGGACCCTGTCCCTCTCCGTGGCGGCCATCCCCCTGGCGGGTCTGACACATTTCGCGGAAACGGCGCGGGTCCTCTACGCGACCAGGGCCGAGCTGGCCATGGTCGAGGTGGCGGCGCAGCGCGCGCGGGCGATGGGCGAGCTGGAGGGCATCCTCGGCAGCCGGATCGACGCCATCGCCGAGCAGGGCCGCAGGGCCGTCGCCGGCGTGGAGGGCGACGCGGAGAACGTCAAGAAAGAGCTGGGCCGCATGCTCGACATGGCCCGCGAGGCCCAGAGTGAGATGCGCGGTTTCGCGCATCGGGAGCAGCAGCTCCCATCGGGAAATCCTGATTACCAGAAATGATGAACATCACGATATGTCGGTGTTAGTTGTTTCTGGCGGCTTTTGCCGCTGATGACGAATCTGGACCTCGTAGGCGGCCGCCCCCGACCCACCCGGAACCCCGGGGCCTCATCAACGAGGTGACCTCATGCCAGAAGACCCCACCCTGTCCCCGGAACTGCGCAGGCAGATAGCCAGATTCGTCGCACGCGCCTGGTCCGACGAGTCGCTCAGGCGGGAGTTCGAACGAGACCCGCGCGCCGCCCTCGCCGAAGCGGGCGTCGACTGGCCGCGTGAGCTGCCCCCGCCCGACCTGCCTGACCAACCCGGCCAGGCCATCGACCTGGAGAGCCTCGAATCGTCCGCGGGCGGAGCCCTCGGCACGATCGGCACGGTGAGCTGCCCGACCGGATGCTTCTCCGGCGGACAGAGCGCCTGACGACCTCTCAAGGCGTGGTGGTGGGCAGTCCAGATGCCCACCACCTCGCCGGACCAGCATCTCACACACCCGCGGCGGGAGGACTTGTGATGACTGTGGACATGATCGGCTGGGACACGACTCAGCGCAGGGCGTTCGGCGAGCTGACCGCGAGGTCGTGGCTCGACGCCGACTTCAGACTCCGGTACGAGCGCGATCCCCTCTCGGTCCTGGCCGAGTACAACCTCCGGCCGGCCGACGGGGCAGGCGCCCCGACGCTGCCGCCGGAGCCCGGCGCCGAGCTCGTCATCGAGATCCTCGACGGGTCCGCGGAGATGCCGCCGCCCCCTCCGTGCCTGCTCAGCCTCTGCTTCTGCCTGTACACGCCGACCCCGGGAGAGTGACACGCGATGACCATGACCGCGACGGAGGCGCCAGGAGGCGAGCGGATCGACGAGCTCGTTTCCACGGTGCGGGCCAAGGCCTGGCTCGCCGCGGCCGCGCTCATCCTGGTCGCGGGCTGCGCGGCGAGCTGGGCCTGGCTGGGGCAGGTTCGTGACGTGGTCGCCGGCACCGGCGTGCTGGTGGCGGGCGCCGGTCCCGTGCCGGTGGCCGCCCCCGTGCCCGGCAGCGTGGCCGAGGTCCTGGTCCGCGTGGGCCAGGAGGTGACCCCGGCGACGCCGTTGGCCGTGCTGGCCGACGAGCGGGGAGGCAGGCACGTCGTGACGGGCACCGCGAGGGGACGGGTGCTGCGTACGGCGGCCCCCGGCGCGGTCCTCGCCGCGGGTGGCACCGTCGCGGCGGTCGACCCGGCCGCCGGCCCCCTGCGGGCGGTGCTCATGGTCGGCCGGGACAGGATCGGCGCGCTCGCCCCGGGCCAGACCGTCACGTTCGGCGGCACGGGCGCGCGGGGCCGGGTGAGCGCGGTCGAACCGTACCCCGCCTCGGCCGAGCTGCTGCGCCCGCTGTTCGGCGAGGCCCTGCGGGCGGACGGGCGGCACCTGGTGACCGTCGACCTCGACCGGCAGGCCTGGCCGGGCGCCACGCTCACCCCGGTGTCAGGGGAGATCACCGTCGCCGTCGTCCGCCCCGTGGACGCCCTGTTCGCCGGAGGACGTCGTGGCTGAGCACGCGACCAGGCCGCGCCCGGTCCGCACCGAGCGCCGGCCGCAGATGGAGGACGCCGACTGCGGGCCCGCCTGCCTGAGCACCATCTTCGCCCACCACGGACTGCGCGTCCCCGTACGCGAGATCAGGGAACGGTGCGGAGTGGGCAGGGACGGCCTCACGGGAGCCGGGCTCAAGGCGGCGGCCGAGGAGTACGGCTTCACCATCGGCGGCTGGCGGGTGGAGGCCGACGAGCTGGAGAGCTTCCCCGTCCCTTCGATGATCTTCGTCGACCAGCGGCACTACGTGGTGCTGGAGGGCATGCGCAAGCGGTGGGCCTACCTCAACGACCCCGCCGTGGGCAGGATCCGGCTGAGCAGGGAGGAGTTCCGGCGGCGATTCAGCGGGATCGTCCTGGTACCGCGTCCGGGCGAGGGCTTCACGCCGGGAGGGCCGCGGTTCCCCATGGCCCGCTCGGTGCTGGCGAAGGTGCGGCCGTACCTGTCCACGCTGCTCGCCATCGCCGTCATGGCCTTCATGCTGGCCCTGCCCGCGGCGGTCACCGCGCTGCTGACCCGGCTCCTGCTGGGCAAGGTGCTGGTCGCCGATGGCGCGGCCTGGTCCGCGCCCGTGCTCCTCGGGCTGCTCGGCTGCGTGGGCTTCACCCTGGCCGGCATGTGGGCGCAGCAGCGGCTGCTCGGCGCCGTGCAGCTGGCGATGGCGGCCGACCTGTCCGGCCGGTACGTGTGGCGGCTGCTCAGGCTGCCGGGCGACCACTTCCACCGGCGGCAGACCGGTGGCCTGGTGACCAGGACGTCCTTCGGCGCGGGGCTGGCCCTGCTGCTGTCGGACCGGGTAGCCGCCGTCATAGCGGCCGTGCTCACCATGGTGGTGCACTCGTCGATCCTGTTCGCCTTCCACCCGGCCTTCGCCGCCGTCGCCGTGCTGCTCGCGGCGGTCAATCTGGTGGCGATGCGCGCGGTCAGCCGCCGCACCGCCCCGCACCAGCAGCGGCTCATCTTCGACGAGCACCGCAGGGACAGCATGGCGTTCAACGGCGTCTCGATGGCCGAGTCGCTGAAGGCCGACGGCGCCGAGGGATGGTTCTTCGCCAAGTGGGCGGGGCTGTCGGCGCGGACCATGTCGGCCGTCCAGGAACTGATGCGGGTCACGCAGGCGCTGATGGTGGTGCCCGCCGCGCTCGGCTCGCTCGCCGGGGCCACCATGGTGATCACCGGAGCGGTGCTGATGGCCCGCGGTGAGGTCACGATGGAGACCGTCATCGCGGCCCAGCTCCTCGTCGGCGCCTTCCTCGTACCCATGTCCTCGCTGGTCGGGGTCGGCGCCGAGGCACAGGTCGCGGTCGCGCAGACCGGCATGCTCGACGACGCGCTGCACGCCGAGCCCGACCCCCGCCACGCCGAGCCCCCCGGCGCCCCCGAGGGGGCGGGAGGCCTGCGCGGCACGGTGGAGTTCGACGGGGTCACCTTCGGGTACGACCGCCAGCACGGGCCGGTGATCGAAGGGCTGTCGTGGCGCGCGGAGCCCGGCCAGCGCATCGCCATCGTCGGCCGCACCGGCAGCGGCAAGTCCACGGTCGCCCGCCTGCTCACCGGAGCGGCCGTGCCGTGGTCCGGGCAGATCAGGTTCGACGGCGTGCCGAGGGACGAGATGCCCAGGGAGACGCTGTCCACCTCGATCGGCTACGTGGAGCAGAACCTGCAGGTGTTCGAGGGCACGGTGGCCGACAACCTCACGCTGTGGGACCCGACGGTTCCCGCGTACCGGCTGCGCCGTGCGCTCGGCGACGCCTGCATCGCCGAGGTGGTCCACCGCAGGGGCGGGCTGTCGGGCGGCTGGGTCGAGGAGCGGGGCCGCAACCTGTCGGGCGGCGAGCGGCAGCGCCTGGAGATCGCCAGGGCGCTCGCGCTGTCCCCCTCGGTGCTGGTGCTGGACGAGGCCACCAGCGCGCTGGACGCGGAGACCGAGGCCCTGGTGGACGCCAACCTCAAAGCCAGGGGCTGCACGTGCGTGGTCATCGCACACCGGCTCAGCACCGTACGCGACAGCGATCTGATCCTCGTGCTGGACCGCGGCAAGGTCGTCCAGCGGGGAACCCACGCCGAGCTCATCGCCGAGTCCGGCCCCTACCGCACACTCGTCGAGGAAGCGGCATGAACGGCTATCCCGTCAGCGAGATCGAGCTGATCGACCCCTATGCCTGCTGGCACGTGGTCAGCGGCTCCGTCGACGTCCTGCTGGCGCCCGTGGACGGCCAGGGCCCCCGCCGCCGCGTCGTCCGCGTGGAGAGCGGGCAGCTCATGCACGGCTTCGCCGCCACCGACCTGCCGCAGGGATACACCGTTCTGGCCTCCCCGGCCGACGGGACGTCGGTGCGCCGCGTCCGCAGGGACGCGGGCGCGCTGTCGGCCTGGGCGCGCCGCCTCCACGAGCCTGGTGGGCAGGCCGGCGCGGGCGGCGGCCGGACGGCGGCGCTCGACCCGCCGAGCGAGCGCGAGCTGCGCGCACTGCACCGCGGGGCGCTGGAGCAGGTGCTGCTGCTGGCCGAGGCGGAGGAGGCCGACCGGGACAACTGGCGCGTGGCCAGGGTGGCGGCCACGAGCGAGACGCTCCGGCGGTCGTTCGCCGATGTCGGGGTCGCCGCCGGCGCGCCGCCCTCCCCTGACCGGCCCCGGACGACCGCCGAACACGCCGCGAAAGTGGTCAAGACGCTCGGCGACCACTGCGGGTTCGCCGTGCGGGAGAGCGCCCCGGGCACCGGCCCCGACGCCGGCCCTGACGCCGGCTCTGCGTCCGGCGACCCGCTCGGCGCGGCGCTGGACGCCGCCAGGGTCAGGCACCGGCGGGTACGCCTTTCCGGACGATGGTGGCGCACGGCCACCGTCCCCATGATCGGCTTCACCCGGGAGGGCGGGCGGCCGGTGGCGCTCCTGCCGCACCGGGGCGGCTACCGCGCAGCGGACCCGGCGGCGGACCCGTGCCGGGTGACCGAGTCCGTGGCCGCCGGCCTCGCCCCGGACGCCTGGCAGATCTACCCGCCGCTCGGCGAGGGCGTCGCCACCCCCGTCGCGCTGCTCAGGTTCGGCCTGCGCGGCGCGGGCAGGGAGCTGGCCTGGCTCCTCGCGGCCGGCGGCGGCGCCGGGCTGCTCGCGCTCGGCGTCCCCCTGTTCACCTTCAGCCTGCTGACCTCCGCGTCCAATCCCGCCGACCGGCCCGCGACGATCTGGACCGCGGTGATCATCGCCGCCATGGTGTGCGCGAGCGCCCTGCTCCTCGCCGTGCGCAACTCGGTGCTCGTACGCGTCCACGGACGTCTCCAGGAACGGCTCGAACCTGCCGTCTGGAGCCACCTCATCTCCCTCGACCTGCCGTTCTTCAACCGGTACAGCACCGGCGAGCTGGTCCAGCGCGCCAACGCCATCTCCGACATGCGCAAGGCGCTCGGCGAGGCCGCGGTCAGCTCCCTCCTCGGCGGCATGTTCTCCCTGTTCGGCCTGCTGGCGCTGCTCGCCGTGGACTGGCGGCTGGCCCTGGTCGCGCTGGGCGGGGTGGTCGCGCTGCTCGCCGTGCTCGCCGGGCGCGCGGTCCGGCAGCAGCGGCACGAGCTGGTCATGCACGAGCAGTACGGGAAGGTCTACTCCCTGTTGTACGCCTGCCTCGGCGCGATCGACAAGATCCACGTCGCGGGCCGGGAGGCCCAGGTGTTCGGGCTGTGGTCCCGGCTGTTCGCGACGCAGCAGCGCGCGGCCGAGGCGATCCAGCGCGAGCGGGCGGTGTCGACGGCGATCGGCGCCTCGGCGCAGCCGGCGCTGCTGCTGCTCCTCGCCGCCACCGGCCTGGCCTGGGGCGTCCCGACGGCGTCCTTCGTGATCGCCGCCGTGGCGCTCGGCCAGTTCGTGCTCGCGCTCGGCCAGATGAACAGGGCGGTGGAAGCGGCCTTCGCCCTCCTGCCCCGGTTCGAGCGGCTGCGCCCGGTGCTGGAGCGGGCGCCCGAGACGTCGCCGGGCGCGAAGGACCCGGGCGAGCTGAGCGGGCTGGTACGGCTCAGCGGCGTCTCCTTCGCCTACCCCGGCACCGCGATGCGGATCCTCGACGACGTGTCGATGGTGTTCAAGCCGGGCGAGTTCGTCGCGGTCGCGGGCCCCTCCGGCGCGGGCAAGTCCACGCTGGTACGGCTGCTGCTGGGCTTCGAACCGCCCCGCACCGGCCAGGTGCTCTACGACGGCGGCGACCTGCGCGACCTCGACCTGCGGCGCGTGCGCGCCCAGGTGGGCGTGGTGATGCAGCAGGCCAGAGTGCTCAGGGGCTCGATCCTGGAGAACATCATCGGCGACGTGCCCGGCGCGACGGAGGAGGACGCCTGGTGGGCGGCCCGCCTGGCCGACCTGGACGGCGACATCGCCGCGATGCCCATGGGCCTGCACACCGTCGTCGGAGAGGACAACGCGTCCTTCTCGGGCGGTCAGCTCCAGCGGCTGCTCATCGCCAGAGCGCTGGTGAAGCGCCCGCGCATCCTCATCCTCGACGAGGCGACGAGCGCCCTGGACAACCACACCCAGGCGCTGGTCAGCCGGAGGATCGCCGAGTTGGACATCACCCGGATCGTGATCGCGCACCGGCTGAGCACCATCAAGTCGGCGGATCGGATCTACGTACTCGACCAGGGGAGGGTCGTCGCCGACGGCCCCTTCGAGGAGCTGATGGACGACAGCCGGCTCTTCGCCCGCATGGTCCGCCGACAGGAGGTCTGAGATGACGGTCTCGGTTCACGCCGGATACGCCGAAGCGCAGGGCGAGGGCCTGCTCGCGGTTCCGGGTGGGGACGAACGGCTGATAGCCGTGCTCGCCGCGGCGGCGCCCTTCCCCGAGCGCGTGTCGGGAGAGTTCTTCGTCCCCGTGGCGGGGCGCAGCCCGCGCCAGGCGTCCGAACGCACCAAACGCTGGCTGAAGGCCGCCGTCGGCGACGACGAGGACGCCATGCGGGCGCTGCTGCACCACCGCAGGCGCTCCGGCCGCGACCTCGGCGCCGGGCTCGTCGACGTCCGGCTCGCCGACCCGGGCAGGCTGCCCGACTGGGGTTACGCCCTGGTGGACTTCCTGCTCGCCCAGCCGCCCACGGCCGCGGCCGATCCCGCGTCCGGGCGGCCCGGCTCCCCGTTCGTGGCGTTCAGGCGCGCCGTCAACCGGCTGGTGGACATGAAGGACGGGACGGTACGCGGAGTCCCCGTCACCCCCGAGGCGTGCGAGGACATCGCGGGCCAGCTGATCGAGCGCCTGACGCAGGTCTGCTTCTCCGGCTTCGCGTTCGAGGCGCAGCTCGCCGGCACCGCCAACGACGTGTCCGCCTGGCTGCAGAGCCCCGGCCTGGACGTCAGCCAGTCCGGCTGGCTCGACCGGCTGGAGACGCTCCCGGGGCTGGCCTACGTCATGGGCATGGCCTGCCTGCAGTGGCGGCGCGTCGTTCACGAGCTCTTCGACCGGTTGAACGCCGACCTGCCGGAGCTGCGCAGGACGTTGTGGGGCTGGACCGCCCCTGGACCGGTCACGGGATACTCCGGCGACTCGGGCGACCCGCACAACCACGGCCGGGTGGTCACGTTGCTCACCTTCGCCTCGGGCGAGCGGGTCGTCTACAAGCCGAAGGACCTGCGCTCGGTGGTCGGGCTGATGGACGTGTGCACCCTGCTGAACAACCACGGGCTGCCGCTCACCCTGCACACCCGCGCGGTCCTCCTGCGCGACGGCTACGGCTGGGAGGAGTACGTCACCGCCGAGCCCGCCACCGACGAGGACAGCGTACGGCGCTACTACACGCGCCTGGGCATGCTGGCCAGGCTCGCCCAGTTCCTGGAGTGCCGCGACCTGTGGGCCGACAACCTGGTCGCCAAGGGGGACACGCCGGTCTTCATCGACCTGGAGAACGTCCTCCAGGGCCGCATCAGCAAGCCCGCCCTCATCGGAGACCGCATCCAGTCCCTGTGGGGGCAGGTCGAGGAGACGGTGGTCAAGACCGCCGTCATCAGCTTTCCCCGGGTGATCGCGGGCGGCGTCCAGTCGCACGACATCGGCTGCATGGCCGGACTGCAGGAGCAGGTCGCGCAGAACCCCCAGTTGTACCCGCTCGGCTGGGAGGCGCCGCCGTACCGGCCCACGTGGGGCGCGGGCGAGCTGGCCGACCCGAGCCGCTACGCCGACGAGGTGGCCGAGGGCTACCGGCAGATGCAGGACTGCCTGACGCGCAACCGGGAGCTGCTGGCCGACGCCCGCGGCCCGCTCGCGCTGTTGGAGGACGCGCCGGTCCGTTACATCTGGCGCAGCACCTGGGACTGCGTCGAGCTGCTCGGCATGAGCCTGAGCCCGGGGGCGCTGATCGACGGGATGGCCAGGGAGATCACCTTCGCCCACCTGTTCCGCAGCGCCCGCGAGACGCTGCGGCGGGACCCGGGGCGCGAGGACATCCTGGAGATCGTCGAGCAGGAGATCGACGCGTTCCGCCGGATGGACATCCCCCTGTTCGTCTCCAGGCCCGGCTCGGACTCGGTGTTCACCTCCGACGGCGTCGAGATCCCCGGGCACTTCTCGGGCACGGCGTGGCAGCGGGTTCAGGACCGCCTCGCCGACCTGGCGGGGTTCCCGGTGGACGAGCAGCTCGCCGTGCTGGAGACCTGCCTGGACTTCACGGGCGCGGGGCAACTGCCCACCTTGTTCCCCGGCCCCGGGCCCCGGCCCCGCACGGTGCGCGAGATCGGCCAGTACGTCTACGACCTGTCGGGCCGGCGGGCGGAGCCCGAGGCCGAGGTGCTGCTCGCCCGCGCCGGCGAGCTCGCCGACCAGGTGCTCGCCAGCGCCGTCCCGCTCGGCACGCCCGCGGGCGGCCCCGTCGGCGAGCGGTCCGGCTGGATCGGCGTGGTCACCTATCCCGCGCACGGCCTGGACCAGGTCGAACCCCTTCAGGGTGACCTGCTCACCGGCACCGCCGGCCTCGCCGTCTTCCTCGCCGAGCTGTACGCCAACACGGGCGCCCCCGGCCACTGGACGGCCGCGCAGGACGCGCTGGACGCCTCGGCCGAGTTCGCGACGCTGTCCACGCAGTCGGGCGTCTACCGCAGGATGTGCGGGACACTCGCGCCCGTCGGGGCGTTCGTGGGCCTCGGCTCGACCATCTACGCGCTGAGCCGCTGCGGCGCCACCCTGGCCGACACCAGGCTCGTGGAGCGGGCGGTCGCGCTGGTGCCGCTCGCCGAGGCCCAGCTGTCCCTGCCGACCAGCGCCGAACCCGTGCTGGGCCGGGCCGGGCTGCTGCTCGCCCTGCACAAGCTGCGCGAGGCGGCCCCGACGGCGGTCCCCGCGGCCGAGGCGCTCGCCGCGCGGCTGCACGAGGAGCTGCTGGCCGAGCTGGCCGGCGGCGGCGCGGCCCGGTCGCCGTACCCGCCGGGCGTGCCCGCGCTCGACGGGGTGCCCACCGGGGTGGACGGGCTGGTGTGGGCGCTGGCCGCCAGCGCGAGCGCGCTGGGGGAGGCCGGCCCCGGGAAGACCGGCGCTGCCGCCGCGCCGCTGCTGGCGCACCGGTTCGCCCTCGACACGCCCGGCTCGCTGCTCGCCGCCGTCGCCACCGCCCACCTCCTCACCGGCGAGGTGCCCGGCGACCTGCGGGAGCGCGTGGCCAGGTACTGCGCGCCCGACGCCGGACGTTCCTGCGCGCGGCTCGTCGTGGACGCCGAGGTGGCGCTGCACACGGCCCGCCTGACCGGCGACGGGGCGCTGGAGCGGTCCGCCCGCGAACTGGCCGCCGAGCTGCTGCGCCGCCGCGACCACACGGGCCGCTGGTTCGCCGACCGGCGGCGCGCCGACCGCCTGTCCCTGTCCGCCACCGACGGGCTCGCCGCGGCGGGGCTCACCCTCCTCCGGCTCGCCGACGACCAGGTCGCCTCGCTGCGCCTCGTGCACTGACCGAAAGGAACGTTATGGACGCCCGACCATCTTTCCGTCGCCACTTCAGGGTCGAGGTCATCGAGGGAGACGGGGTCTTCCTGATCAACGAGCGCGACACGCATGTGCTCACCGGCCGGTCGATCGAGGCGGTGGCCGGCCTGCTCGACGGCAAGCACACCGTCAACGACATCCTGGTCGCGGTGGAGCCGGACGTCCCGCCGGAGAACGTCTACTACGTGCTCCACATGCTCAGGCAGCGCGATCTGCTGGTCGACGTCACCGAGGACGTGGATCGGAGGACGGCCGCCTACTGGGAGATGGCCGGACTCCAGGCGCAGGAGGCGGTCGCCGCGGTGCGCGGCGGGCGGGCCGAGCTGCTCACCGTCGGGGACGTGCCCGCCGAGGAGCTGCGGGACCTGCTGGTCGCCGAGGGGGTGGAGGTGACCGGCCCCGGGGAGGACGCGGCGCTGACCGTCGTGCTGACCGACGACTACCTGCGCGGAGAGCTGGCCGACGTCAACCGGCGGCACCTGGCGGAGCGGCGCCCATGGCTGCTGGCCCGCACGACCGGCCCCGTCCTCTGGCTGGGCCCCGTCTTCCAGCCGGGGGAGGGCGACGGCGGCTGCTGGCGATGCCTGTCCCAGCGGCTGGAAGGGCACCGGCAGTCGCTGACGTACGTGGAGGACAGGTTACGGAGCAGCCGCCCGCTGGCCCTGCCCGCCGCCGACCTGGCGCTGACCCGCGGCGCGGGCGTGCGGCTCGTCGCGGCCGAGGCGGCGAAGTGGCTGGCCGGGGCGAGGAACCCGCAGCAGCGCGACCTGGTCACCTTCGACACCATGCGCCTCGGCGCCACCCGCCACGAGCTGCGGCGCAGGCCGCAGTGCCCGGAGTGCGGCGACGCCGGCCTGATGGCCGCGGCCGCGCAGTCCCCGGTCGAGCTGCGCTCACGGCCCAAGACCTTCACCGCCGACGGCGGCCACCGCTCCAAGCACCCGGAGGACACCGCCGAGCGGTACGCCCACCTGGTCAGCCCGGTCACGGGCGTCATCCGTGAACTCACCCGGATGGACACCAGGACGCCGTTCGTCAAGGCGTACGTGGCCGGGCACAACTTCTCCCGGGAGACCCGCGACCTCGCCATGCTGCGCAAGGGCCTGCGGACCCAGAGCGCCGGCAAGGGCATGACCGACCTGCAGGCCAAGGTCAGCGCCATGTGCGAGGCGATGGAGCGCTACTCGGGCATCTTCCAGGGCGACGAGGCCAGGCGCACGGCGAGCCTGCGGGAGCTCGGCGCGGACGCCGTGCACCCGAACGCCTGCTCACTCTACAGCGACGCCCAGTACCGCACCCGCCGGGAGGTCCGCGCCACCTCCAGCTACTCCTACGTCAACGACCCCTTCGACGAGGACGCCGCGATCGAATGGACGCCCGTGTGGTCGCTGACCGAGCGGCGGCACAAGTACCTGCCCACCGGCTACCTCTATTACTACTACAACGACCAACGCTCCACCGGCCCGCTCTACACCTGGGCCGACTCCAACGGCAACGCCGCCGGCTCCTCCCTGGAGGACGCCGTCCTGCAGGGCTTCATGGAGCTCGTCGAGCGGGACGCGGTGGCCGTGTGGTGGTACAACCGTCTGCGCCGGCCCGCCTTCGACCTCGGCACCTTCGCCGACCCGTGGATCTCCGAGTTCCAGGAGGTCTACGCCGGTCTCGGCCGCGACCTGCACGTGCTCGACCTCACCAACGACCTCGGCGTCCCGGTGGCCGCCGCGGTCAGCCGCCGGGTCGACGGGCCGACCGAGGACATCCTCATGGCCTTCGGCGCCCACTTCGACGTGCGCATCGCCGTCCAGCGCGCCCTGGCCGAGCTGAACCAGTTCATCCCCGCGGTCATCGACGTCGGCCCGGACGGCGTCACCCGTTACCGGTTCCCCGAGCGCGACCAGGTCGACTGGTGGACGAACGCGCGCGTCGCCGACCACCCCTACCTCTCGCCCACCTCGATCTCCGTGCCCGCGTCCGCCTACGCCCGGCCGGCCACCGCCGACCTGCTCGACGACGTCGAAGCGGCCCGCGCGCTGGTCGAGGAGCGCGGGATGGAGATGCTCGTGCTCGACCAGACCAGGCCCGACATCGGCCTGCCGGTCGTCAAGGTCATCGTGCCCGGCCTGCGCCACTTCTGGCGGCGGCTGGCCCCCGGCCGCCTCTACGACGTGCCCGTACGGCTCGGCTGGCTCGCCGAGCCCACCCCGGAGGAGCAGATGAACCCCATCACGATGTTCCTGTGACCGGCCCGGCGCCCCTCCCCATGGTGGGGCTGCGCGAGGACGCGGTCGTCGAGTCCGCGGGCGGCGTGCTGACCATCGCGCAACCCTTCGGCACGGTCACCCTGCGCGGCCTGCCGCAGGCCGTCGAGTCGCTGCTGCGCGAGCTGCCCGGCACGCTGGCGGACCAGGACGATCTGGCCGAGCGGCTCCTCGCGGCGGGCGGCACCAGCCACGACGCTGCCCTGCTGTACCTGACGCTGTCGCGGCTGAGCGCGGTCCTCGTCCACGCGGTCGAGCCGCTGCTGCGGGTGGTGCCCATCACCCGCGACGCCCGGTTCCGGCTGCCCGCGCTCGCTCCGAGTGACACCGTGCGCCTGTCGAGGTTCGCGCTCGTCCGCAGGGCGGATCAGGGACTCGTCCTGGAGTCCCCGCTGTCCCGGCACCGCGTCACGCTCACCGAGGACGCCATGCCGCTGCTCTCCGCGCTCGGCCGTCCGGTCATGGTGAAGGAGGCGCCCGAGGCGATCGGCCATCTCGTCGCCGCCGGCATGGCCTTCGCCGGAGACGCCGAGGAACGCGACCCCGCGCTGCGCTCGTGGGACTTCCACGACCTGCTCTTTCACGCCAGGAGCAGAGCAGGGCGGCACGACCGGCCGTTCGGCGCGACCTTCCGCTTCCTGGACGAGACGCCGCCGCCACCGGTGATCAAGCAGCCTCCCGAGGGCGCCGCCGTCGAGCTGTACGCGCCCTCCCTGGAGGAGGCCGCCGCGGCAGACCCGCCGTTCACCACCGTGCTGGAGTCGCGCAGATCGGTGCGCCAGTACGCCGGCCCGCC
Source organism: Nonomuraea sp. NPDC004186 (assembly GCF_053603495.1). Lineage (NCBI taxonomy): Bacteria > Bacillati > Actinomycetota > Actinomycetes > Streptosporangiales > Streptosporangiaceae > Nonomuraea > Nonomuraea sp. NPDC004186. The sequence continues at coordinate 13,629 of NZ_JBSGFQ010000115.1, forward strand.
GACGGTCCGGCAGCTCGGCGAGCTGCTCTACCGGGCCGCCAGGGTCAGGCGCGTCTTCGGGCCGGCGCCCGGCATGCCGTACGAGGCCAGCAGCAGGCCCTATCCGGGCGGCGGCGCCGTCTACGAGCTGGAGCTGTACCTGACCGTGGCCCGGTGCGAGGGCCTGGACAGCGGCGCCTACTACTACGACCCGCTCGGCCACCGGCTCGTCACCCTCCCCGCCAGGGACGAGGACGCGCGGGCGATGCTGGCCGCGGCGAGCCTGGCCACGGGCGGGACGGCCAGCCCCGACGTGCTGATCACCATCACCTCGCGCTTCCAGCGCATGTCGTGGAAGTACTCCTCGATCGCCTACGCCGCCACGTTGAAGACCGTCGGCGCGCTCTACCAGACCTTCTACCTGGTGGCCACCGCGATGGGCATGGCGCCCTGCGGCCTCGGCAGCGGCGACGCCGACCTGGCCGCCCGCACCTTCGGCCTCGACTGGGCCACCGAGTCGTCGGTCGGGGACTTCCTCATCGGCGGCGCCCCCGCAGAGTCCGATCCGCACAGACAAGGAGACCGCTGATGGCCGAAAGCATCTACATCCTCGGGGACGAGGACCGCAGGAAGTTCGCCCGGCTGGTGGCGGCGGCGTGGCAGGACGCCGAGCTGCGGAGCCGCTACGAGAGCAGCCCCAGGGCCCTGCTGAGCCAGTACGGCATCGTCTACCCGGAAGGCGTGCCCACGCCGCCGCTGCCGCCCAAGCCGGAAGGCGAGTTCGACATCACCGACCTGGAGTCGGCCGCCGGCTCTTCGGAGCCCGGCACGGTCAGCACCATTCTCACGCTCACCAGCATGACCGGGCCGAGCGTCCCCAACACGACGGGCGACACGTTCTGAGCGATCGCGCTCTGTCCGGAATCCACACAGACTAGGAGACCTCTGATGGCTGAGAGCATGTACGTCTTCGGGGACGAGGACCGCAGGAAGTTCGCCCGGCTGGTGGCGGCGGCGTGGCAGGACGGCGGGCTGCGGGGCCGCTATGACGGCGACCCCAGGCCCCTGCTGAGCCAGTACGGCATCGTCTACCCCGAGGGGGTGCCCACGCCGCCGCTGCCGCCCCAGCCGCAGGGCGAGTTCGACATCAGCGAGCTGGAGTCGGCCGGCGGCTCTGTCGCGTTCACGACGGACGGCACGGCCAGCTCGATCGGCACCGCCCTGTGCAATTCGGTCTGCTTCGGCGACACGCGGTGAGCGAGACGGTGATCGAGGTCTCCGGACTTGGTAAACGCTACGGGCAGTTCACGGCCGTGGACGGCATCTCCTTCGACGTACGCGAGGGGGAGGTGTTCGCCCTCCTCGGCACGAACGGCGCGGGCAAGACCACCACGATCGAGATCCTGGAGGGCTACCTCAGGCCCACCGAGGGCACGGTGCGGGTGTTCGGCGAGGACCCGGCGGGACACCGCGCCCCGCGCGCCAGGATCGGCCTGGTGCTGCAGGAGTCCGGCCTGTTCGGCGACCTGTCGGCGGCCGAGACGGTGGCCGCCTGGAGCAGGTTCACCACCGGCGCCAGACCCGTGGCCGAGGCGCTGGAGCTGGTGGGGCTGTCCGGCCAGGCCCGGACCCGGGTCAAGCGGATGTCCGGCGGCGAGCGGCGCAAGCTCGACATCGCGCTGGCCACGCTCGGAAGCCCCGACCTGCTGTTCCTCGACGAACCGACCACGGGGCTCGACCCCGAGGCCCGCCACCGGGTCCGGGACCTGGTCAGGGATCTCGCGGCCGGCGGGATGACGGTGCTGCTCACCACGCACTACCTGGAGGAGGCCCAGGAGCTCGCCGGCCGGGTGGCCATCATGGACAAGGGCGCCATCGTCACCCAGGGCACGATGGCGGAGGTGCTGGGCCGGGGCTCGGGCCGGGTCGCCTTCGAGCTGCCCGAGGACACCGCCCTCGACGGGCTGCCGGTGGGCGAGCAGGACGCGCTCACCGTGACCGGGCGGCGGTGCGTGATCCTCACCGCCGAGCCCGAGTCGGTGGCGCACTCCGTGCTCGGGTGGGCGCATGTTCGTGGCGTACGGCTCAGCGGTCTGGACGTCCGGCAGGCGACGCTCGAAGAGGTCTTCCTCGACATCGCCGGCGCGCGCGGGGAGGAGGCCAGGACGTGACCGCCTACACGCTCGCGCACTTCCGGCTGACCCAGACGCTGTTCTGGCGCACGCCGGTGTCGGTCGGCGTCGCCCTGTTCTTCCCCGTCGTGTTCGGCGGGCTGATGCCGCTGATGCTGCCGGGCGGGACCAGGGACGGGGCGCCGGTCGATGTCGCCATCATGACCGGCGTCATCGTGATGGGCATCGCCAACCTGGGCTTCATGACCCTGGTGGAGTCCTTCGTCGTGCGGCGGCAACTGCTGATACTCAAGCGGCTGCGCGGGACGGAGCTGCCCGACCTCGCCATCTTCGGCGGGGAGATCCTCACCGTGCTGTCGATCGGCCTGCTGCAGCTCGTGCTGATCGTCGGCCTGGCCAGGGTGATGCACGGTGTCGAGCTGCCGGCCAATCCCGCCCTGCTGGTGGTCACGGTGCTCCTCGGGCTCGCGGTGTTCGCCGCGATGGCCGTCGCGGTGAGCGGCAGGATTCCCGCGCAGGGCTCCACGGTCGTGGTGAGCCTGCCGTTCCTGCTGCTCGCCATCGGCCTGTCCGGGTTCGCCTACCCCGTCTCGGCGTTCCCCGGCTGGTTGCGGATCGTGTCCTCCTTCCTCCCGTTCGGGCGGGTGGCCGAGGGGGTCAGCACCGCCTATCTCGGGCGGGACTACGTGGGACACGCCGGGGCCGGCGTGCCCCCCAAGGTGGGGATCCTGGAGGGCTTCCTGGTCATGTGGCCGGGGTGGCTCGTCCTGGCCGCCTGGCTCGTCCTCTCATTGCTCGCCGCGAAGAGGTGGTTCAAGTGGGAGCCTCGCAGAGGCTGAGGGGCGTCGGGCCGGGCATCGTACGGCTGGCCCGCGCCACGGCCGGGGTCTTCCTCGCCGGCATGGCGGCCTTCGCCGCCGTGCCGCTCGCGGAGGCGCTCGGCGCCTACTCCTCCGTCAGGGTCGTGACCGCGGTCGTCCTCATCATCGGCCTCACCGGCTGCTACCTGTGGCTGGCGGTGCGGGCCGTGCTCGACCGGGGTTCGCGGTGGGATCTCGCGGTGCTGGCCGTGATGTGCGTGGCGGCCCTCGCCGTGCCGTTCGCCGCCGGGCCCACCTGGCTGAGCGTCGGGTTCATGCTTCCGCTCGCGTTCGCGGTCACGCTGCGGGGCCGGTGGGCGGCGCTGGGGTTCTTCGCCTCGCTGGCCGCCGGCCTGGTCCTGCCGGCCTCGCAGGACCTGAGCTGGGTGCTCTTCGGTTCCCTGCAGAACCTGCTCACGGCCGGCGCGCTCGCGGGCCTGACCATCTTCGCGACCTTGCTCGCCGAGTTGCAGCGCACCCGCGAGGAGGCCGCCAAGCTCGCCATCACCGAGGAGCGGCTCAGGTTCGCCCGTGAGCTGCACGATGTGCTGGGGCACAACCTCTCGGTCATCGCCATGCGGACCGAGCTGGGCACACGGATCCCGCCCGAGGAGATCGGGCGGCTGCGCCGCGAGCTGACGGAGATCCACGACATCGCCAGTCGCTCGCTGCACGACGTGCGGGCGGTGGTCAAGGGCTACCGCGAGATGTCGCTGGAGAGGGAGCTGAGCGGGGTGCGCCGGGTGCTGGAGACCGCCGGCGTCCGATGCGACTTCGCCGAACTGCCGCCCTCGCTGCCGCCGGAGGTCCGCGTGGCGCTGGCCTGGGCGGTGCGCGAGGCGGCCACCAACCTGCTGCGCCACAGCGACGCCACGGTCTGCCTGCTCGGGGTCGAGACCGACGGCGACCGCATCACGGTGACCGTCGCCAACGACGGCGTGCGCCCGGACAGCGACTCGATCGCCGCCGGAGCGGCGGACGCCGAGGCGACCGTGGGCGGGAGCGGCCTGGCCGGGCTCGACGAGCGGCTCGCGCAGGTGGGCGGGAGCTGCGGACGGCACACCGAAGACGGCTGGTTCACGCTGTCGCTGGACGTTCCTGGCCGCCTCCCGGCGGCCGCACTCACCTCTGCTACAGGAGACCGGAGATGATCAAAGTTCTGATCGCGGAGGACCACGACCTCATCAGAGGTGCCCTGATCGCCCTCCTGTCGGAGGAGCGGGACATCCGCGTGGTCGAGGAGGTGTCCAGGGGCGACGAGATCGTGCCCGCCGTCGTCGGCTCCAAGCCGGACGTGGCGCTGCTGGACATCGGGCTGCCGGGCATCGACGGCCTGGAGGCGGCGGGCCTGATCAAGGAGCTGGAACAGCCGCCCCCGGTGCTCATTCTCACCAGTGTCGGCACGCCCGGTAACTTCGAGCGGGCCATGGCCGCGGGGGTGCGCGGCTTCCTGGTCAAGGACGCGCCCGCCCACCGGCTCACCGACGCCATCCGGGTGGTGGCCAGGGGCGAACGTTACATCGACTTCGACGTGGCCGCCGACGGCGGCGAGCAGGAGATCGACACCAATCCGCTGACCACGCGGGAGATCGCCGTGCTGTCGGCCGTCGCGGCCGGTGGGCGGGGCAGCGACCTGCGGAGCACCTTGGGGCTGTCGATCCACACGATCAGGAACTACCTCGCCGCCGCCCGCCTGAAGACGGGCGCCCGCAGCGACGAGGACGCCGTGCGCATCGCGCGGGCGAACGGGTGGCTGAACGAGGGATCGGCGGCCGCCGGTAGTTGATTCGCGGGCCAGGAAGGCGTCACGATCAGTACGAAATCATGATGCATCCGGACATGTGGGAGTCCGCCGGTGGCCCAGGACAGCGAGGCGCAGGTCAGGTGGTTGACGACGGCCGTCGTCGCGGTCACCGGGGCGCTGTGGGGGCTCACCCCGCTCGCCTTCCTGCTCAACGGCGATCCGGGCCGGGCCCTGATGGCGCTCGTGCTGCTCGGAGGGCTGCTCGTGGTGTACGCCAGGATCGTCGCCCGGCACATCGCGGGCACGAGCCAGGGGCCGCACCGGGCGCGGACCTTCCTGCTGTTCGCCGTCGTCGTCTACGGGGCGATCCCGTTCCAGGGATCGGTGTGGATCTACACGCCGCTCGTCGTCGCCACCGCCGGGCTGCTCCTGCTGCCCTTCCGGTACGGCGTCATCGTGCTCTTGGTGGTGGCCGCCGCCGAGTACCCGCTGACGCTCGTCGAGTGGGCCCCCGTGGCGTCCTCCGCGGCGCAGCGGAGCGCCGGAGTGCTCGTCGCCTCGGTGGTCGCCGCGGGCATCGTGCACTACGCGAGATTCGTCCGGGAGCTGCGCGAGCTGCGGGTCGCGCTGGCCGAGATGGCCGTGGACCAGGACCGGCTGCGGCTGGCGGGGCAGCTGCACGACCTGCTCGGCCAGACGCTGGCGTCGATCACCCTGAAGACGGAGCTGGCCCTGGCCCTGGTCGACGTGGACCGCAGGCAGGCCGCCGCCGAGCTGGAGGGGACGATCGCCATCGCCGGCGAGGCGCGCGCGGAGATCGGCGACGTCGTGGAGGCCAAACGCTCGCTCGACCTGGGCGCGGAGCTGACGGCGGCCGCCGCGCTGATCGAGCTCACCGGCGCGAGCTGCGACCTGCGTCTGGGCTTCAAGGAGATCGACAAGGAGACCGGCGGCGTACTCGGCTGGACAGTACGCGAGGCGGCCACGAACATCGTCAGGCACAGCGACGCCCGGCACTGCCTGATCGAGCTGGACGAGGTCGACGGACGCGTTCAACTGCTGGTGCGCAACGACGGCACTCGCCGCGAAACGGGCCATCAACCCGGTTCGGGGCTCGCCGGGCTGCGCCGGCGGGTGGAGAAACTGGGCGGATCCCTGGAGGCGGGCGCCACCGGGGAAGGCGTGTTCCAGGTGCGGGTGTGCCTGCCCGCCGTACACGATCGGGAGAGTGGTCACCGGTGATTCGCGTCCTGCTCGCAGAAGACCACGGCGTCGTCAGGGGAGCCCTGACAGCTCTGCTGAACCTCACGGGCGACATCCAGGTCGTGGCCGAGGCCGACCGAGGCGACAAGGTCGTCCCGCGCGCTCTCGCCTGCAACCCGGATGTGGCCGTCATCGACATCGAGATGCCGGGCGTCGACGGCGTCGAGGCCACCCGCCGTCTCAGACCGGCGATGCCGGACTGCCGCGTGCTCATCCTCACCGGCCTCGCCAGCGCCGGGCTGCTGAAGCGGGCAATGGAAGCGGGAGCGAGCGGATTCCTGCTCAAGGACGCCCCCACGGAGCGGCTGGCCGAGAGCATCCGCCGGGTCTCCCAGGGCGAGCGGGTGATCGACGCCTCCCTGGCCCTGGCCGCGATGAGCGCCACGGTGACCCCGCTCACCGAACGGGAGGTGGCCGTGCTCGGCCTGGTCGGTTCGGGCGCCGGCACCGGCGAGATCGCCGCCGAACTCCACCTGTCGGCCGCGACGGTCCGCAACTACATCTCCAGCGCCATCACCAAGACCGGCGCCCGCAACAGGACCGACGCCGTCCGCATCGCCGCCGAATCAGGCTGGATCGAAGGCCTCCGCCACACCTGACCGGCCCTTGCCCATCCGGCACCCGATCCGGGGGCGGCCGGGCGCGGCGAATGCGCGACGCCACACCTGACCGGAACCTGCTCATCCGGCACCCCATCCGGGGGCGGGCGGGCGCGGCTGGCGACAGCGCGACGCCACACCTGACCGGAACCTGCTCATCCGGCACCCCGATCCCGGGGACCGCCGGGCCCGGCGAAAGCGCGACGACAACGCCACGACAGCGCCACGACAGGTCCGTTTCCTAACGTGTCCGTGTAAGGGGGACCCGGTTCGACACGGAGGGGAAAACACATGCGTGGAAGGCAACTCGGCCTGGTCGTGGCTTCGGCGGCCGTCGTCATGGGGGCGCTCCTGACCGCCCCGGCCGCGGCGGGGGCGGCGACGACCACGGGGACGACGGCGGGGACGACGGGGATACGGGCGGCGGCAGGGCCGATCGACTGCGGCGGCTGGTGGCACTACACCGGAAACAACCCGCAGTCCGTACGGATGGTGCGGTGGGGCGGCGCGAACGGGCGTCCCCAGTTCAACGTCATGTCCGGCTACATCCAGGGCATCCAGCACGGCTGGGCCCAGCTCTCCGGGGCCAAGAAGGGTGACTGGGTCACGCTGGACGTGACCACCGACGGCGGCAGGACCTGGGGGTACTGCGGGCCGTTCGAGGCGCGCTGGGACGGCGAGATCGTCATAACGCCGGCCGCGCGTACGTCGAGCGACCCGAACCTGAAGTTCCGCGCCTGCGGTGCCCCGGCCGGAGTCCCCGGCAGCCGGGCAGTCTGCACGACGCCCTGGTGATCTGACCCGGGGGACACGTCAGGGAGACGTTGAGTACCGTTGCGGGGTCGGCATCGGCCCTGGCGCGGGTGGACAGCCGGATCTGGTCGGTGCGGCTCACCAGGACTCGTTCGATCGCGTCCGACGCCTGTCGAGACGGTCACGTCCGGGTCAACGGCGTACGGGTCAAGCCCGCGCACGTCGTCCGAGCCGGCGACCAGGTCCGGCTACGGCACGAGGGACGCGAACGCATCGTTGTCGTCTCCCGGGCCATCACCGAGCGCGTCGGCGTCGCTTCTTGATGTGTTCGGTGAGCTACGGCAGTCATCGATCATTTGCGGCCGGCCTTTCCCCTACGACGGCCGATCGGCCGGCATACCAGCCACCCGGCTCTCGGGACGTTCCGCCCCGGTTTGAACGGTGGATGGCGATTGCTGTTCCAACGGTCGTCGCCTGTGCAGCAGGAGTGCGGTGAGGCCGCCCGCGACCAGGCCCCAGAACGCCGCGCCGATGCTCAGGATCGTCATCCCCGACGCGGTGACCACGAAAGTGACCACCGCGGCCTCCCGTCCCTCCGGCTCGGTCACCGCGCCGGCCAGCGACGAGCCGAGCGCCGACAGCAACGCGAGGCCGGCCACCGCGGTGACCAGCACGGGTGGGGACAGCAGCACCAGAGCCATGGCCAGCCCGGCGCCGAGGCCGAGCGTCAGCTGCCCGGCGCCGAGGGCCACCGTCGCGATCCACCGGCGGCCGGGGTCAGGGTGGGTGTCCGGGCCGGCGGTCAGCGCTGCGGTGATCGCGGCCAGGTTGACGGCGTGACCGCCGAACGGCGCCGCCGCCGCGCTCGCCAGGCCGGTCGCGACGAGGACCGGACGCAGGGGCGGCACGTACCCGTACGTCGCCATGACCGCCATACCGGGGACGTTCTGCGCTGCCATGGTGACGAGAAACAGCGGGATGGCGATGCTCACCACTACGGACGGGTTCAGTGTCGGGGTGGTCAGCTCGACCGCGGGCCGCAGCGCCGCGCCGGACAGGCCGTTGCCGGGTCCGTGCACCGCGATGGCGATGACCGCCACGACCAGCGCACCCGGAACCGCCCACTGCCGCAGGTACCGCTGTAACACCGCCCAGGTCAGGACGACGGGCACGGCCAGCAGCGGGATGTCGACGACGGCGCGGACCGGTGCGGTGCACAGGCTGAGGATGACGCCCGCCAGCATGGCACCGGCGATCGGACGCGGGATGGCGGCGACCGCCAGGGCGACAGGCCGGCCAGGACGATGAGCCCGGCGCAGACGATGAACGCGCCGACTGCGGCCGGGAAACCGCCGGGCACGGGACCGGTCGCCACCAGCAGCGCCGCGCCGGGGGTCGACCAGGCGATGCTGATCGGCATGCGGTATCGCAGCCCGAGGAAGAGCGCCGCCGCCCCGACGCCGCAGCAGAGGGCGAGCAGCCCGGACGCGGCCTGCCCCGGCGTCGCCCCGACGGCGCGCAGCCCGGCGAGCACGACGGTGAACGAACTGGCGTAGCCGACCACCGCGCTGACCAGCCCCGCCATGACGGCCTGCACCCGCACGCCCACCCCTTAGTGTCGCCAGACTCCCAATCGTTCCGTTTACGGAACGAACCATAACCACGTGGTCACCGCGGGACAAGCCCGGCGGCGGAATGCAAGGATTGCCGGGTGGACGGCCGTGAGACGGATATCGGGAGCCGGCTGCGGCGATTGCGGGAGGCCCGTGGCATCTCCCTGTCGGCGCTGGCCCGCAGCGCCGGCATCGGCAAGGCCACCCTGTCCGGCCTGGAACTGGGCACCCGCAACCCGACGCTGGAGACGCTCTACGCGGTGGCGGGAGCCTTGGGCGTACCGTTGACGGCCCTGGTTCTGGAGCCCGGCGCATCGCCCGCAGAGGCCGTCCACGTGCCCGGCGCCGCCGTGACGGCCACACTGCTGGAGGTCTTCGAGGAGCCGACCGCGACGTTCGAGTTGCTGCGCATGCGCGTCCGCCCCGGCATCGTGCAACACTCGCCACCCCACGCTCCAGGCGTGACCGAACACGTCACGGTCTACGCGGGCGTGCTGCGCGCCGGCCCGGCGGACGCCCCCCTGCTGGCTGCGCCAGGCGAGCACATCTCCTGGCAGGCCGACGTCCCACACGTCTACAGCACCGTCGGCCCAGAGGAAGCACTGGCCACCCTACTGATCCGCTCCCCCCGACAGGCCTGAGCCACCGAATCCACGCCGCACGGCGGCCACCAAGGAACGCGCCCCGAAAGCCCGACAATCCTGAGGGCTGATTCGCTTGAGGCCGCCGGGCTCAACACGCCACCGGCTGGCACCGCACCCACCTGGGCGAGGTTCAGCGGGCTCTCGTCCATTGCCACCAGGCCCCGAGGAGATCGCCGACCGTCAGGGGCATGCAACGACCTGTGACAGTCTCGGCTACATCCACCGCCGCCTCGGCCGCTTCGTCCAGGCCGTCACGTGCAACGAGCGGGCGCTGGGGCTGTTCCGTGAGCTCGGGGCCAGGACCTTCGAAGGCGGGGGCGCTCCACTCGCTCGGCGACGCCCACCATGACGCCGGAGACCTCGATGCCGCCCGCCACCGCTGTCGCCGCCGATGCCGACGTCGTTGTCGGTTCCCACCAGCCGCTCGGTCGCATACGGGAACGGGGAGAACGTGCAGGTCACCGAGACACTGTCGACGTCGGGGCCCCAGTGCCGGACGTTGGAGGACCGGCCGTACCGGCAGACGAACTCGCCGACGGAGATGTTGGAGACCGCCTCGACCGACTTGGCGGCCCGCACGTCGGTGCTGCCGGCATAGAAGACCCCCGCGCCGCTCAATGCGATCCGGCCGCCCTGCTCGTTCTTCAGTGGTCACAGCCTCAACCGCGTCGCCCTGCAGCCTCGCCGAGCTCACTTATCGATCTCTCAAGGTCCTCCTCTCGCCACCCCGACCGAGGACGGTGCAGCACAATCCAGGCATGGATCTTGCCGCCCTGGCCGCCGTCATCGGCCCGCCGCCCCCTGCCGCCTTTCCCATCGACTGGCCCGGCATTGAACGGTGGCTCGGACTCCGGCTTCCCGGCGACTACAAACAGTTCGCAGAGCGGTACGGACCCGTGCTGGTCGGGGAGTGGATCTGGATCGTCATGCCCCATCACTCCGAGCTCGGCGGCTACTTCCGCCAACTCGACCAGCGGCAGGGGCTGCAGCGCAGCATCCGCGCCGGTGATCCGCCGTCTCACCCGTTCGCCTTTCATCCCGAACCCGGTGGACTCCTGGTATGGGGTGAGTCGCGCGGAAGCGAGTACTACTTCTGGGACACCTCGGTCTCCGCGGATCCGAACAACTGGCCGACCAGGGTCTTCACCCAGCGTTGGCGGGATGAGACGTGGCAACTGGTGGACGCATCCATGACGGAGGTGCTCGCTGCGCGGGTGAGTGGCAGCCTGGACTTGGGGGAAGCGCTGCCCGCGATGTCGCCTCCGTACGCCTGGAAGTTCGCCCCACTCGTGCTGGCGGATGTGCCGGAGAGGGTCTCCTTCCCGGGAGTGCCGCTCGCTCTCGAGGTCGCCGCGCAGGCGGCGAGGGTCGAGGCGACCACGGGGGTGCCCGAGGACTATGCCGCGCTGGTCGGCGAGTACGGCGTGGGGCGACTGGCCGGCGTGCTGCGGCTGCTCGCTCCGGGCGCGCCGGAGGGCTTCGACCTCAAAGCGGAGGGGGCCGTGGTGAGCGAGCGGTTGCGTTCGCGGCGGGCGGCGGGCCTGCGGGTGGTCCCGTCACCGATCGCGCCCGAGGCCGGCGGGTTGCGGTTGTGGGGTGCGTTCGACGGGGGTGAGACATGCTGGTGGCTTCCTGTCAGCGGCGAGCCGGCCGAGTGGCCGGTGGTGCTGGTCGATGCCGACGGCCTGGGGTGGCAGCGGTTGCCGTACAGCGCCACAGGGTTTCTCGACCGGTGGCTGGACGGGCGGCTGGATCTGCCGGTGCTGTCGCTGTCGGCGGTGCCGCGTCCGCGCATGCTGTTCCCGCCGGGCATCGATCCCGCCCCCTCCGCCACGCCTGCCGGGGAGGCGCCGCGAGACGCGCTGGCGCAGTTGGCGACGATCATCGGAGAGCCGCGGACCGGTGGCCACACCTACGACTGGCCCGCCATCGAGCGGTCACTCGGATTGCGGCTTCCGAGCGACTACAAGCGGTTGTTCGAGGTGTACGGGGCGATCGGGATCAACGGCATCACGATCGGACATCCGGAGGACCTCCAGCAGCAGCACGAAGAGCAGGTCGAATATCTCGACTGGGAGGAAGACGAGGCGATGGCCGTGCACCCCGCACCGGGAGGGCTGCTGTGGTGCGCGAACACCGAAGGCCGCGAGACCATCTGGTGGGACACCCGCGATCCGGACCCCGACCGGTGGACGATGGTCTGGGACGTCGAATTCGACCGGCACACCTTCCCCGGCACTCTGACCGAGCTGGTGATCGCCGACCTGACGAGCAGGCTGGCCTCGTCACTCACCGCGCTGGATCCGTCAGATGGCGGGCCCATGATGTGGTTCTGACGGCGACGACGATTTCATCGTCCTGCTGCGAGCGCTGGTCGGCCCAGGCGAGAGGGCGACACCACCTGCACGACCGCCCCGGCCGGCAGCGTGATCGGCAGCGTGCAGCCGTACTGGCACAGTTACATCCGGTTGGCAAATAAACGACGTGCCATCGGCCGACCTGGCTCGGAAGGCACCCGGTCCGGGGTGGGCATCGGGCGGCCCACCGCTTCGGAGGTCAACGGGTGGGTTCGTGTGCGCCGTCAGGCGCGCCGCTGGAAGGGCGGTCCGAGCGGAGCGAGGTCCTTTGTGGTCGGGGTGGGTGTCAGCAGGCCCACCATCCAGTTGGGCAACGGGTGGGTGGTTCTCGGCCCACCTACCCCCGTCAACTTCGCTGACGTATTAGCCTGATAATCGCGTCCCGTTTTTTTCGGATGGGAGAGCGAATGAAGGCCGATCCCGTTGTTCTGCTTACGGCGGTGTTCAGTCTTGTCCTTGGTCTCGGTGCCTTCGCCTGGCAGTGGCGCGCGCCGGACGGCGGAAACGAGCGGGTGCACATGATCTCCTGGACCCTGCTCGCGCTCTTTCCCGTCACGCTCCTGTTCTCATTCTTCCCGCAGAGCCAATTCTCCGCCGAGATCAAGGGTGCCACCATGACGGGCGCCGTCGGGCTGTGGGCGTTCATCTGGTGGTACGGGCTGCGTTCCCTGCGCACCGCGGGCCGGGCGGACGAATACCGGAAGGAGATCCGCGCACTGCGGGAGAAGATCGACACGCACGCGAAAATGCGGCAGCCGCAGCCCATCGAGGAGACGCGGACGTACGAATACACGGTCCACGGCCGGCCCTCGCGGCGGCTCGTGCTCATCACCGGCGACCTGCGCAACGTCAAGGACGTGGACGTCTGGGTGAACTCCGAGAACACCGACATGCAGATGTCCAGGTTCCACGAGCGGTCGATCTCCGCCGTCATCCGGTACGAGGGCGCGCGGCGCGATCCCCTGACCGAGCGGGTGGTCGAGGACTGCGTGGCCGACGAGCTCGGCCGGCGGGTGGGCGCCAACGTGCCCGTGGAGCCCGGGACCGCCATCGTGACCGGGGCGCACCAGCTCGCCGAGCGCAACGGCGTCATGGGCATCGTGCACGCCGCCGCCGTCCACGGGGCCGCCGGCGTCGGGTACCGCCGGGTGGACAATCTGGGAACGTGCGTGCGCAACGTGTTCCTGCGGGCCGAGGAGATCGCCGATGGCGGGCGGCGGGCCGGTTCGATCGTGTTTCCCATCTTCGGGACCGGTGAGGCGGCGGCCGACGTCGAGTCCACGGTCCAGAGCATGCTGACGGCCATTGTCGCTCACCTGACCGACGGCCGTCCCCGGCAGGTCGAAACCGTCTATTTGCTGGCCTACACCGACGCGGAATTGGCGGTCTGCGAAAAAGCACTTGACGCGTCCGCGCATATCTCTCCGGCCGGGAAGGCCGGGAAGAAACGTACCCGGCAAAAATAAGTGTCGCCCGGCGGGTCGGATTCCTTAATCTCGATCTCGTGGACACTCCGACTCTTCTCCAGCATTTCAGGACGCACGACGCCCCTTTGGTCCTGTCCAGGGGCGGCGATCTGGCCTGGGACGACGCGGAGCTCCACCGCAGTGCCCGGCTGAGCGACCCCGAGGGATACGCGCTGCTGGCGCTGGTGCCCGGTGTGCTCCCCTGGCAGCGGGCCCGCGTGCTGCTGTGCACGCTGGCCGCCTCGCAGGACGGCCTGGACGAGCACACCCGCGCGACCCTGGCCAAGGTCACGAGGGCGCTCATGTTCGGCCTGCCGCCGGCGTACGCCGTCACCGCGCTCCTGGCGCTGCGGCGGCTGCGCGTCAACCACAAGCACGCCACGCGGGCCGTCGTCGCGTTCGTCCTGGAGCACCCGGAGGCCGACGCGCTCATCGAGGCGCGCAGGCCGGCGCTGGTCGACTGCTTCGAGCACGCGCTTGGTAAGGCGACCGCGCGCGGGTGCGCCCGCCTGATCGCGGAGGGCGACACCGGGTCCGGCCGGCTGCGCAGGAGCCTGCTGCGCTTCACCTCCGACCCGGCCGTGGCGATCGGGCGGGTGCGCGCGCTCTACGCGCCCGGCACGTACGGCGCGGAGGCCCCGCAGGAGCCGCCGGCGCCGCTCGACCAGGTCGGGGAGCGCCCGCCTATCGTCACGCCGACCAACCGGGGCGACATCGCCGCGACGCTGGTGCACCTCTACCGGGGTGGGCCGGCCGCCGAGCTGCGGCCCGCGCTGGCGGGCTACGTGGCCGAGGCGACGCGCGGGCTGCCGCGCCTGGCCGGCCACGTGGCCGTGGTGCTCGACACGTCGGGCTCCATGCGCGGGTACGGCGATCGCGAGTGGGCGGTCATGTCGCAGGCCGCGGCGCTGAGGCTGGTCCTGGCCGAGGTCTGCGAGCGCCTCACGGTGATCGAGACCGCCGAGGCCCTCGAGGTCCGCGAGCGCCTCACGGCGGGCGAAACGGGTGAGGTTTGCGAGCGCCTCACGATGATCGAGACCGCCGAGACCGCCGAGGCCCCCGAGGTCCGCGAGCGCCTCACGGCGGGCGAGACCGTCGATGGCGCGACCGACCTGGCGACCCGGCTGCTCGACGCCCTGGACACCCGCCCCGACCTGGTGGTGATCGTGACCGACGGCTACGAGAACGTCCTGCCGGGCGACCTGGCCAGGGTGGCGGCCACGCTGCCCCGCGCGGGCGTCACCACTCCGGTGGTGCTCTGCCAGGCCACGTTCACCGCCGGCGACGACCTGACCCTGCGCGACCCGGCGCCGCTGCTGCCGCGCCGGCCGTTCTGGCATCAGGACGACTTCGCCGGGCTGCTGCCGTGGCTGTTCGGCCACTGCGCGCCCGGCCGTGACTGGATCCGTACGGCCATGCTGAGCCGACTGGAAGGAGGACGCACATGACCGCACTCGAGACGCTCCTGCCCGCGCCGCTCGACCTGCGCGGCTACCGCGCGGGCGCGCCGCAGCGCGCCGGGGCGCTGACCATGGTGCCGATCTGGGGCCCCGAGCGGCCCGGCATCGTGCCGCCCCGCTCCGGGCTGAAGCTCGAGCGGGTCGTCGGGTACGGCCGGGTCGAGCTGCTCAACGGCGCCCGCGAGGGTGTGGCGATCGTGCCGCTGCACATCGGCTACATCCAGGACGCCGCCCAGAACCACGCCCTGTGCTCCGCGGCGCTGATGGGCGCCGGGCAGACGAGGCGGTTCGACGACGCCTGCTGCGTCCAGGCCGGCCAGGGCGGTTACCTGGAGGGCCGCGACCAGTGGTTCTTCGTGCTGCCGGTGGAGCTGCGGGCCAAGGCGCTGGAGCTGCGCGGGCACCACGACTACGCCAAGCTGTGGCCGGACATCTCCGAGCTCAACGCCGCGTGCGGGCTGCCGTCGCGCGGGCACCTGGAGCAGATCCTGTCGCGCAAGCGGGCGACGCTGACCCAGTTCCAGAGCCGGCTGGAGCTGCTGCCGGGCCAGCTCGGCGCGCTGTTCTTCGTGGGCGACAGGTTCGCGGGGCTGGAGCTGGCGCCCGATCCGGTGTACTTCGCCGAGATGTGGATGGCGCTGGTCTGCTTCGCGTACGGGGTCGCCGCCTGGCGGGCCGAGCCCGAGCGGGCCGACGCGGAGCCGTACGAGGCGGGCAGCCTGGCGGAGCTGCGCGCGGAGCTGGCGCGCGACCGGGTCGCCCGTCAGGCAGAGGTGGCCTCCTGGCTGCCCGCGCCGGCCGGTGACGTGCGCATGGTCGAGGAGGAGCGCTACCTCGACCTGCGGCTGTCCACCGTGACCGGCGACGGGCTGGCCGGTCAGGTGGTCACCGAGCACGGGCGGCCGGTGTACGCGTCGCTGTTCGCGAGCCGGTAAATCCGGTTGCGGCGGGTCCACGACGACAGGTTGAATGATCAGTGCGGGAACTGCGCCGGGCACGGCGGGCTCAACCCCTCATGCCATGTAAGGGCGTCGTTTTGAGAACGGCTCTATGGTCCGCCGAGGCGCCGGCCACCGGTCCCGCACTGAGATCTTGCCAGCCCCCGGACTCGGTGTTACCTCTTGCGGGATGCGTGCAATCCGCGCATCCCTGAGACGCAGGAGGGAACCGTTGTCCTGGTTACGCAGTGCACTCGTCGCCGTCGCGCTCGCCGCGTCGGCACTACCCCTCGCAGGGCCCGCCCGGGGCGAACCCGGCGGGCAGGCCCCCATCCATGACTTCCAGGCCGAAGAGCACGGCAGGCCGGACGTGGACAACCGGCAGGGCAGGGTCGCCCCGCCCGCCGGACTGAACGCCCGCAGCGCCGGGACGGCGGCCGAGATCCGCTGGAACGCTCTCGGCACCCCCGCGGCCGTCACCAGCGCCGAACCGCTGGCCGAAGGGCTCGGGTCCGATCCCGAGCAGGCCGCCCGCACGTACCTCAAGAACAACCCCGCCGTCTTCGGCCTGTCCGCGCAGGCGGTGGACGCGCTGGAGCGGGTCGCGGTCAACCCCGTCGGAGCGGGTCACGCCGTGCTGCTGCGCCAGCGCTTCGGCGACCTGCCGGCCGGCGTGGACGGCCTCGTCGCGATCGGCGTGGTGAACGGCCAGATCAGGCACGTCACCTCCTCGCTGTCCCGCGAGACGGAGGCGCCGCCGGCCGCGACGATCACCGCGCAGCAGGCGCTGGAGATCGCGGCCAGGGACGGCGGCATCGACCTGGCCACGGCGGCCACCAAGCAGGCCACGCCGGTGGCGGTGCCCGCTCCCGACGGGGTGCACAGCGCGTACCAGGTGGTCCTGATCGGTGGCTCGAGCGGCGAGGCGGCGGGGTACACGACGCACGTGGACGCCGTCAGCGGCGCCATCCTCGTACGGGAGAACCTGGTCGACCACTTCGACCCCGAGAATCCGCGCTGGAAGGCCTTCCCGGCTAACCCGCGCGACGACTACTCCTCCCGTGACACCCGCCAGACCTGGTGCTTCGCGGCGGGCCCCGGCTGCGACTACGTGACCGGCGGCGACCCGGCGACCGGCAAGGCGTGGGACGTCGACCACGCCACGGACGCCTCGACGAACACCAGCGCCGGCAACGCGAC
Source organism: Nonomuraea sp. NPDC004186 (assembly GCF_053603495.1). Classification (NCBI taxonomy): domain Bacteria; kingdom Bacillati; phylum Actinomycetota; class Actinomycetes; order Streptosporangiales; family Streptosporangiaceae; genus Nonomuraea; species Nonomuraea sp. NPDC004186. The sequence continues at coordinate 30,637 of NZ_JBSGFQ010000115.1, forward strand.
CAAGACGACCGAGAACCGGGCGAACGGCGACCCGTTCTCCGTCGGGACCCGCACCAACGTGCTCACCCCGAGCAGGAACTACCTCTTCCCGTGGAAGAACACCTGGCACGAGTCCAAGTGCGACCCGGCGGTGTTCGACCAGGCCGGCGAGGCCGACCTGGAAGCCGCCATCGCCAACCTGAACGCGATGCACAACAGGATGCACGACTGGTCGTACCGGCTCGGCTTCACCGAGACGGCCTGGAACATGCAGGCGGACAACGGCGCCCGCGGCGGCCTCGGCGGCGACGCCGAGCAGGGGAACGCGCAGGCCGGCGCGCGGGTGCTGTCCGTGCGCGACAACGCCAACCAGATCACCGGCCCTGACGGGCTCGCGCCGATCACGAACATGTACCTGTGGCAGCCGATCGCCGGCTCGTTCTACTCGCCCTGCGTGGACGGCGACTACGACATGTCGGTCATCGGCCACGAATACACGCACGCGATCTCCGGCCGCATGATCGGCGGCCCGAACGCCGGCTGGAGCGGCGCCCAGGCCGGGGCCATGAACGAGAGCACCTCCGACCTGTTCGCGATGGAGCATCTCTTCGAGTACGGCTTCCGCCCCTCGGGCCTGACCCCGTACGTGACCGGCGGCTACGTGACCGGGGACAAGGAACGCGGCATCAGGAACTACGACATGTCCAAGTCGCCGCTGAACTACAGCGACGTCGCGTACGACATCGTCGGCCAGCAGGTGCACGCGGACGGCGAGATCTGGTCGGCGACCCAGTTCGACGTGCGCGCGGCGTTCGTCAAGCGGTACGGCGACGGCACGGCCAGGCAGCAGCGGGCCTGCGCGGACGGGCAGACGCCGGTCGAGCGGTGCCCGGGCAACCGGCGCTGGGCGCAGCTGTCGTTCGACGCCCTGCTGCTGATGGCCTCGGGCGCGGTCAGCTACGTCGACCACCGCGACGCGCTGCTGGCGGCCGACGCGATGCGGTTCGGCGGCAAGAACCAGGACATCATGTGGCGCGCGTTCGCCGAGCACGGCCTGGGCAAGGGCGCGGCCAGCACCGGCGCGAACGACGCGGACCCGACGCCGAGCTTCGTCAACCCCGCGGGCAAGAACGGCTCGCTGCAGCTCAAGCCGCTGGGTGAGGCGAAGGGTGCGGCGCTGCGGCTGTATGTGGGCGACTATGAGGGCCGCGCGGTCCCGGTCGCCGACACCGACCCGGCGACGCCGCTGGGCGACACGGTGGAGATGACGCCCGGCGTGTACTCGTTCATCGTGGCGGGCAACGGGTTCGGGCACACGCGGCTGAAGTTCGTGGTGGTGGGCGGCGTGCAGTTGCCGCTCCCGCTGCCGCTGACCCGCAACCTCGCCTCGGCGGCGGGCGGCGCGACGGCCACGGGCGACGGCGTCAACCAGGCCAAGCTGATCGACGAGACCGAGGCCACGAACTGGGCCTCGCTCACCGGCGCGCCCGCCGGCAAGTCGGTCGTGGTGGACCTGGCGGGCGACGCGCCGGTCAAGGTCCGCCGCGTGCAGGTGAGCGCGATGCTGCGGCCCAACGTCAACGACGCGGCCGACCCGGGCGGGCAGAACCGCTTCTCCAGCGTGCGCTCGTTCGAGGTGCTGGCCTGCGGTTCGGGCTGCACCGACCCGGCGAACTTCACGAAGATCTACACCAGCCCCTCGGACGCCTTCAAGTCGGGGCTGCCGCGTCCCCGGGGCGCCGACATGATCTTCAAGTCGTTCGACGTGCGGGCCACGAGTGCCACGCATCTGATGTTCCGGGTGCTCAGCACGCAGTGCACCGGCAATCCGCTGTACGCCGGTGAGCAGGACCAGGATCCGAACTCCGCGACGGACTGCGCCACGGCCAGCCCGCAGCGGGAGCAGGTGAGGGCGGCCGAGTTCCAGGCGTTCTCGCACTGAGGTCGTGATTCTGTACGGCCCGCGTCCTCTTGGGCGCGGGCCGTTCGCGTGCTTGCTCTCTGGTAGTTCGAGGTCGTACTATTCGGGGCAGATCTAGTTAGATGTCGAATTATCTGGGGGAGAAATATGCGTACCCTGATTCGTGGTGTCCGGGTCTTCGACGGCGAGCGGACCGTGCCGGCGGCCGACGTGGTGATCGACGGCGACCGCATCGGCGCGGTCGCCATCGGCGGCGAGGTCGCCGGCCACGTGGACGCCGTGATCGACGGCGCCGGGAAGACCCTGCTGCCGGGCCTGATCGACGCGCACACGCACGCCTTCGAGGGCGACCTGGCCGAGGCGCTGACGTTCGGCGTCACCACCGAGCTCGACATGAACAACCTGCCGCCGCTCCTCGCCGCCCAGCGCCGCCAGGCCGCCGAACGCGACGACGTGGCCGACATCCGCAGCTCCAGCATGATCGCCACCGCCCCGCACGGGCACCCGACCCAGATCATGACCGCGGACGTGCTCAAGGCCCTCGGCACGGACCGCACCCTCGACACGGTGGCCGACTCGGGCGAGGCCAAGGCGTTCGTGGAGGCCCGGCTGGCCGAAGGCGTCGACTACCTCAAGATCGCCATCGACGACGGCGGGTCGTCCGGGATGCGGCTGCCCGCCCTCAGCCCCGAGCTCGCCGCCGTCCTGGTCGAGGCCGGGCACGCCGCCGGCCTGCGGGTCATCGCACACACGGTCACCGCCAGGGAGGCGCTCATCGCCTTGGACGCGGGCGCCGACGGGCTCGCGCACCTGTACTCCGACGTGAACGAGGAGCAGGCCGAGGAGATGGCGGCCAGGATCGCCGCGTACGACGCGTTCGTGATCAGCACGATCACCTACATCGAGGCCGTCACCGGCGACCCGAACGGCCGGGAACTGCTGCGCGACCCGCGGATCGCCGTGCGCATGTCGGACCGCTCGAAGGCCACGTTCGGCCGGGAGTGGGCGGACATCCCCATGCACTCCCAGGGCGCCATCAACGCCTCGCACGCGGCCGCGGCCCTGCGGCGGGCGGGGGTGCCGGTGCTGGCGGGCACGGACTGCACCCCGTTCGGGCCGGTGCACGGGGCGGGCCTGCACCACGAGCTGCTGCTGCTGACGGAGGCGGGCTGGACGGCGGAGCAGGCGCTGGCGGCGGCCACCGGCACCACGGCCCGCCTCTTCGGCCTGACGGACCGGGGCCGCATCGCCCCTGGCCTCCGGGCGGACCTGCTGCTCGTGAACGGCGACCCGACCACGGACATCACGGCGTCCCGGGCCATCGAGGAGGTGTGGCGAGGCGGCGTACGACGTAGGTGGGCCGACTGACACCCACCCTGCCAAAAGGATCAGCCCGGTCGATTGACCGCGTGATTGTTCGATCGGTCGTTTCCCATGTCGGCCCCACGATGCTTGCCGGCTGGGCGAGATCGGCCTGACCGAGGTGATGGCCGCGCTCAGTGATCCGATCCGGGTCGGCCTGGTGCGAGTGCCGGCCGACAGCCGTGAGCGCGGGTGGGGCGAGTCGCAGGCGCCGGTGGCCAGGTCGACGCTGTCGCGCCCAGTTGTCACAGACCGGGCCGCCGCCCTGTCTTACAGACGGACCGGACGTTGCGCAGCGACAGGAGCGAGACCTTGCCACCCACCGGCACCACCATCCGCCTTCGGGTCCGGATGAGCGCCCGCCCCATCGACGAGCCGCACCGCGCTTCGAGCCAGCTCGAGCTGCTGTTCGACCTCACCTTCGTGGTCGCGGTCGCCGCCGTCACCGCCCAGCTCGCGCACAACCTCGCCGACGGTCACGGCCTCGCCGCACTGGTCCCGTTCCTCCAGGTGTTCTTCGCGATCTGGTGGGCGTGGATGAACTTCACCTGGTTCGCCTCGTCCTACGACACCGACGATGTCGCCTACCGGCTGCTGACGATGGTGCAGATGGCCGGCGTGCTGACCCTCGCCGCCGGCGTGCCCGCCGCGTTCAGTCACTCCGACTACGGCATCATCACCCTCGGCTACGTCATCATGAGGGTCGGGCTCGTCGCCCAATGGCTGCGAGCCGGTCTCGAAGACCCGGCCGGCCGCCGCACCGCGCTGCGCTACGCCGCCGGGATCAGCCTCGTGACGGCGGGCTGGGCGCTGCGCTACCTGTTCGCGGAGCTGGGCCTGCTGCCCTCCTTCGTCGGACTGCTGGTCCTTGTCCTCCTGGACGTACTGGAACTCTCGGTGCCGCGGTGGGCGGAACGGGCCAGGCCCACCACCTGGCACCCGCACCACATCGCCGAGCGCTACGGTCTGTTCACGATCATTCTGCTCGGTGAGAGCGTGCTGGCCGCGAGCAGGGGAGTCGAGGGAGCGCTCGAAGCGGGCCAGATCAGGGGAGCCTTCGTCGTCATCGCCGGTTGCGGGCTCGTGCTGCTGTTCGCGCTCTGGTGGCTGTACTTCCTCATCGAGGCGGGGGAGGGGCTCAGTGACCGCCGGCATCGCTCGTACCTGTGGGGGTACGGCCACTACGGCATCTTCGCGGCGCTGGCGTCCCTCGGCGCCGGGCTGGAGGTGGGGGTGGAGCAGAGCGGGCACGCGGTCGCGGCGTCGCCGCAGGCACTCGGCTACGCGGTCGCCATCCCGGTCGGTGTGTATCTCGCGCTGCTGTGGGCCGCGCACGCGCTGGTCGCCGCCGAGCCCGTCATCTATCCCGCCGCGGTCCTGAGCTGCGTCGCCGCCGTCCTGCTGCTGCCGCTCGCGGCGCCCTGGATCGGGGTGGCCGCCGTGGTCGCGGCGATCACGGCCCTCTGTGTGCTGCTGGTCGCCGTCTCGATCACGACCGCGGCCGCCGGGAGGCGTCGTCAGGGCCCGCTGCTGTCCACCTCCGGCGAGTCGTGACCTTCGGCGGCGGTGGACATGGCGGTGAGCTTGGCGGGGTTCATCATCCACAGCACCTGGTCGATGCCCTGGTCCGAGGCGTTGACGGTGAGGACCGTGAACACCTGTCCGTCGCGGCTCAGCAGCGCTGCGGTCTGGCCGTTCGTGCTCGCCCAGGCCACCTCGACCCCGGCCCAGAACCGGCTCGCGAACGCCCTCACGTACTTCGCCACCCGCTCCGCGCCCACCACAGGGAAGCGGGAGGCGCGGACGGCTCCGCCGCCGTCGGAGTAGCTGATCACGTCGGCGGCGAAGAGCTCTTCGAGAGCGGTCATGTCGCCGGAGCGGGCGGCGGCGACGAAGGCGGTGAGGAGGCGGCGTTGTTCGGCTTGGGTGACGGGGGTGCGGCGGGTGATGAGGACGCGTTTGCGGGCTCTGCTGACGAGCTGGCGTACGGCGGGTTCGTTGAGTTCGAGGATGTCGGCGATCTGCCGGTAGGGGTAGTCGAACGCCTCTCGTAGCACGTAGGCGGCGCGTTCGGTGGGGGAGAGGCGTTCCAGGAGGAGCAGGACGGCGAACTCCAGGGCTTCGGCGCGTTCGGCGCCGAGGTAGGGGTCGGCGGCGGTGTCGACGGGTTCGGGCAGCCAGGGGCCGAGGTAGGTTTCGCGGCGGACGCGGGCGGACTGGGTGGCGTTGATCGCCAGCCGGGTGGTCGTGGTGGCCAGGAACGCGGCGGGGTCGTCGACCTTGGCGCGGTCGTAGGCCTGCCAGCGCAGCCAGACGTCCTGGACCAGGTCTTCGGCTTCGGTGACGCTGGCGAGCATCCGGTACGCGATCCCGAACAGGCGTGGTCGCACCCCGGCGAACACCGCCGCCGCCTGCTCCAGACCGGCCACCGCCATCTCCCCCTGCCCCTCGACTGCCACCTACCGCCTACCCCTCGAGCAGCGAGGACAGCCCGCGGCAGGTAACAGTACCGGGAGATCTCCGCTGGTCAGCTCTGGATGGACTTGGTCTCGAGATACTCCTCGAGGCCGTGGCGGCCGAACTCGCGGCCGTTGCCCGACTGCTTGTAACCGCCGAACGGCGCGAGCACATTCCAGCCGGCGCCGTTGACGTCCACCTGGCCGGTACGCAGCCGACGACGTACGCCACCGCGAGCTCCACCGCCTCCTCCTGGCGCGACGCCGGAACCAGTATCCGCGGCCACGCACCGCAGACCTGGCCGCCGTTGGTGAAGAGCATGTCGATGCCGGGATGCGCCGCGATGGCCGCGCCGACGGTCCAGCACTGAGGTCGAAGGAATTTCGGCGGCTGCTGTCACAAGCCCGGAGGCTGCCCTGTCTTAGCTGACGACCGGCTGGCACACGGGTGCCCCGGCGGGACAGAGAGGGTGCGCCATGAAGGTCGTCGTGGTCGGCGGGACCGGTCTGATCGGGTCGAAGGTGGTGGCCATGCTGGGGGAGCACGGTCACGAGGCGGTGGCGGCGGCGCCGAGCACCGGTGTCAACACGCTGACCGGTGAGGGGTTGGCGGAGGTGTTGGCGGGTGCGCAGGTGGTGGTGGACGTGTCGAACTCGCCGTCGTTCGAGCCCGCGGCGGTGATGGAGTTCTTCGAGACCTCCACGGGCAACCTGCTGGCCGCGGAGGCGGTGGCCGGGGTCGGTCATCATGTCGCGCTGTCGGTGGTGGGCACGGAACGGATGCCCGAGAACGGCTATTTCGCGGCGAAGATCGCTCAGGAGCAGTTGATCGAGAAGTCGGGGATCCCGTTCTCGCTCGTGCACGCGACGCAGTTCTTCGAGTTCGTACGGGCCATCGCGGAGGAGGCCACGGACGGCGACACGGTGCGGATCGCGCCGGTGCGGTTCCAGCCCATCGCGGGTGAGGAGGTCGCCCAGGCGGTCGGCCGGGTCGCGGTGGGGCAGCCGCTGAACGGCCGGGTCGAGGTGGGCGGCCCCGACGACGTCCGGATGGACGAGTTCTTCCGCGATGCCCTGGCCGCCTGGGGCGACCCGCGCACGGTGGTCGCCGACCCGCAGGCCCGTTACTACGGCAGCGTGCCGGGCGAGCGGACGCTGGTGCCCGGTGAGGACGCGATCCTCGGCACCATCCACTACCTCGACTGGCTCGGCAAGTAACGCATGGAGGAAAGATGAGCGCTCCCAACAGCGAGGACGACTTCCTGTACGAGCTCCAGATCGAGGTCGAGACGGAGGTGACCCTGATCGAGGCGAGCCATCCGGAGGAGGTCGCCGAGCTGTCGGTCACCGAGTGGCTGTTCGACCCGACGGACGCCGAGCGCGAGGAGATCGGCCTGCGGGGCCTGCTCGACGCGGTCGAGGCACTGGAGGACGGCTCCCGGCCCGGCGATCACGTCGCGTGACACGCCCTTCTTCCCACAACCGAGTCAGGACACCGATGAAACACCTGGAACCCCAGCGAACCCGGATCGACACCCTCGAAAGCCTGCGCGAGCACCTGCAGTGGGCGATCGAGCTGGAACACGCGACCCTGCCGCCGTACCTGTGCGCGCTGTACTCGCTCGACCCGGAGCGCAACCCCGA